>CAZQFX010000137.1:0-7628 GCA_964592775.1 uncultured Actinomycetota bacterium | reverse complement strand
CTACCCTAATACCTTCTGTTCATGCAGAGTTTAGGGGTTCTGGCCATTGCTCCTAATAGAGTTCGAAGCTTGGGACTCGGCAGCCATCCTAAAGCGTCAAGAGATGCTCGCTAAACTGGCACGAAAGGTATGGGATATGCCTGAACTTAAAGAAGAGACGACGTGACAAGCTTCTTTAGACTCATCTTGAACAGTTGATTTTCCAGACTCCCAGGTAAAAGGGCATATTTCTCCCTCAAAAAAGGGCCGTGGCATTAGGATTGGCCTCTTTCGCCGCTGGCGGCACCGCGACCCCGACGGCCTTGAAGATTTTGCCGGCGACACCATGAAGGGGGCTGCGCAGCAGCCAGGTCTTCCCGTCCTGTTCCACCTCCACCTCGTAGAGGGCCTCGAGATCCTGCTTCATCTCGTCCCACTCGAACGCGCCCTCGGTTCTTGCCTTGAGCTCGTGCATGAGGAGGAGGGCCAGGAAGGAGACGAAGACGTAGCCTAAGATGTAGGAATCGGATTGATGGTAGATGGGCCGGGTCTTGAGGGTATCCTTGGCCTCGCGGAAGATCCTCTCCACCCGCCACAGCTCCTTGTAGCGCAAGGCCACTTCCTCCGTGGGCAGGTCGGTGTTGGTTACGAGCACCCAGCGGCCGTCGTAGCGCTCCTCCGTCTTCACCTTGTCCCAGTCTATTTCCGGCCTCTGCCCCGCTTTTAAGTAGCGCCGGTAGCCGGTGTTGCCGATGAGGGAGGAGGGGCTCTCCTTGAGCTTCCTCTGGAGGTCTGTGACCATGGCCTGGCGCGCCAGGCGGTCCCTCTCCGCCTCCTGGGGATTTAAGCAGACGACGTAGCGCTTCCCTTCGTGGCGCACCTCTTTCACCCGGAGGTTGTCGGCCACTTCCCGGAAGCGCCCGGCGCGGGAGAGGACCTCGGCCATGGCCTTCTTCTCCAGGCGCATCTTCACCCCCAGGATGTGGGTAAAACCCAGCTTGGCGAGTTCCTGCGCGTTCTTCTTTCCCACCATGCCCCGGTCGGCGACGACGGTGATGTCGGCGACCCCGAAGCGGGAGCGCAAGTTCTCGGCTGCGGGCAGGATGGTGGCGGCGTCGGTGGTGTTGCCGGGCCAGGCGGGGGCGGCCAGCGGCCTGCCCTCCCCGTCCAGCACCACGCCCAGGACCATCTGTCCTTGGAATATCCCCTCCTGCCCAGGGCCTCCCCTCCCGCCCCCTCGAAGTAGAGCGAGGTGGTGTCGAAGAAGACCACGGAGAGGGAGGAGAAGAGATCACGGTTGCGGAAGAAGAGCTCGTCCTCTATCCTCTCCCGGGCCTCCCCCAGCCAGGACATGGCGCGGTAGAGATGGTGCGGGGAGAGGCTGCCGTCCGCGGAGACGGCAAAGTCCCGCGCCCTCGAGATGGTCCTGCGGTCCGAGCCGGGGAAGAAGAGGCGGGCCAGCGTGGCCAGGTAGACCGCCCGCTCGACGGGGAACTCGAACTTCCTGCCCGAGAGCAGTTTCTCCAAAGCCGCGCCTATTCCCAACTCTCTCCACAGCCTTGCGCAGATCAAATCGGGCCCTATCTTCAAGACCCCCTTGGCCGCGAGGTTCCCCTCCCGGTACTCCTCGGTCACCCTCACCTTGTCCGCGAAGCGCCCCAGGGAGCGCAGGACCCCGTCTATCTGCCTGTCGCACAGACCGTCCTAACCCTTCGGTTTTGCTTTCCGAACCACGTGTTTGTTTTGCGGCAAGCGGCAACCGCTGCATCTTTATATGAATCATCACGTGCAAAAGCAGGCTCCCGCCATCTTTCGGGCCTACTGGACATCCTTCCCTGGTCAGGGTGCGGTCCACGAACCGGGCCATGAAGCGGTCCATTAACGGAAGCAATGGGATTTGCCGTGATAATCGCCGTTCATGCGGGTTTTGGGACGGTGGCGACGCTCCCTCCGTGGTCTTATCATGGTGCAAGGAGCATGGGTACGGCACGAGTGGATACGGCATACGTATTCGTAGTAAAACAGAGGACCCGGCTCCCCGACGGCCGTTGTTTGTGCCGGGCTCAGGGGTTCCGGCCGAGGCCTTGGTTGAGTGGAATGAGTTTGATGGAGAGTTCTAGTGGTCGACGTGAAATATGAGCCTGCGGCAAGTAAAAAAATGAAAACGAGGATTTTAGGCGCGCGAGCGATGCGGGCCGCGATTCCCATCTTGATCCTCCTGTGCCTATCGCTCCAGGGAGGCTGTTCGCCGCGGGGCATCAGTTGCGAGCCCATTCGGACTGTGGAGGAGGTCAAGACCCTCGAGCCCGTGGTCGACCCCATGCCCCAGTGGGCGGGCACGGAGGAATATCACGCCTCCCCGGGGCTGCAGAATGAGAAGGACGCCCGCATAGCCTACTTCAAGAATAACTCGGAGGACCTCGCCCTGATGATACATGGGCGGATCAACCAGGTAAGAAGGGAGCATGGGATGGACGCGCTCCAGTGGGATCCGGAGCTGGCGGAGATCGCCTTGTCGCACAGCGCGGACATGGCTGCGCGGAATTATTTCGGCCATGTCAGCCCCGAGGGAGAGGATTTCAGCGATCGTTACCGGGAACGCGGTTATTACAAGACCACCAAGATCGGGAACAAGGAGTATGTGGGCGGGGAAAACCTCTTCCTCGGCAACGTGGTGAGATCCTTCACTTACAATGAGGATACCGGGGAGATCGTCTCTTTCACTCTGTGCGGCCTGGAGGAGATGGCCCAAATCGCCGTCGATGGCTGGATGGAGAGCCCGGGGCACCGGGAAAACATCCTCACCCCCTTCACCCGCGAGGGGATCGGGATATGGACGGACGGCGATGGCGAGGTCTACGTCACCCAGAACTTCTCCTGAAAGGCGGACTCCCTGCGCCCGCCGGCCGAGCCCCGGCTGGCCGCATAGCTATGCAATCAATCCTCCTCCTGCTACGTGTCTCCAAACAGCCGGACCAGTTCCTCGATGGTCGTCGCCCCGCTCGCTACCAAGTATTCCCAAACAGCGCGCCCGCGCGCTATTCGTTGGCGCACGGGGGCGGGCACACGGTCCCCATGGTAGGGACTGCCACCGTCCTTAGCAAGCTGTTCGAAAGCTGCCTCCAGCTCGCGAGGCAGTTTCTTGACGTGCTTGACGGTGCGGAACCGGCGCGTCAGACCGACGATCATCGAGTTGTCCCTTCCGAAGAAAGTGGTGCGGTGGTCCCTCTTGTAGATGGCAAGTGGCTTCCCGGCGGCGTGGGCCAGAGCAGCCTTGAAGACGCCACCCTCGTCGGGAACGCGACCGTTCATGTTGAAGACGAGGCTGTCGCAGCGCTCGACGATCTGGTAGGTCTCAAGAGCGGCGGAGAGCCCCCACAGAGCGGCCCCGCCGGGCAGATGCAGCAGCGGCTCTATGCCCTCCAAGCAGGGAACGTAGGTGCCGTAACCGGCCGCCCTCAGAAACTCCGATATGCGGATCAGACTCTCCCTCTCCTCCGGACAGTAGGCGGGGCCTGCGACGTAGATGATGCGGCTCTCTTCCCTATTCATCCGTTTTCCCCCGTTGTTCCGGCGGCCAGGTTGTCCTGCACAGGCTGCCTTGAGTGATCGTCACCGATCCTGTTGGCGATGATGGCCTCTACACTGGTGCGCCTGGCGGCGACGGCCTGGTCAGAACCCTTGCCTCCGAGCCATATCCTGAAGGTGCTGCCCTTCACCATTTCCCCGGTCTCTGGCAGGCGGAGGGCCCGGGTCATGAGATCCGTGATGAAACCGCCCATCACGGTAATAGTATTGCTCACGTCGATCTCCTATCGCCTAATGCTATCTCATCAAGTAATTCGGGGGGCGGAACGGGCGGGCCACTCGCAGGAGCTTCCATACCCTGCCCCCGAAGGCGGAGGCCCTGAGCAGCGCGGCCGGCGCGACGGCAGCAGGAGTGGTATCAGTTGCGATCCCGGCCAGCGCGGCTGGGAGAGCCTCGAGGTCCTTCACGACAGAGCCGCAGCTCTCGAGCATCGGATGATCGCGTCCCGCTGAAAGGCTCCGGGTGTCGTTCTTGTAGATGACGATGGGTTTACCCAGCGCGTAGGCTATGGCGGCTTCGACCACCGCGCCCTCGTCCGGCACGCGCCCGTTCATGTTCAGGACGAAGTGATCGCAAACCGCCAGCAACTGGTAGATGTCTACGGCGTAGACCGCCTTGCTGATGAGGGTGGTGACAGACCTCGGGATGAGCAGGTTCGCCAGCGGGTTATTGACCGAGTTCATGATGAACGCCTCGACCCCGTCGCGCTGAGGCAGGTAGGTCTCGTACCTTGCGGCTTTCAGGATCTTCGCCATCCTCTTCATAACCCCAACCTCCTCGGGGCTGAAGAGCGGGCCCGAGCAGTAGACCGATCCCATTTTCTTCCGTGCCATTCCGTCTCCTTGCATCTCTTGCGCTCGCATATTCCAGAGCTAAACTCTAAAAGACCAGCCCATGAATGGGAAGGCCTTTTCGGGTTTTCGGGGCCGTGAAGATGGGGATGCCTGGCCCGGGCGGGCATCGGCCTCTGGTTGCGCCACCTTTCCCATTGTCGATCTCGGGACTTTTCACCGCGCCTTCCCGGAGAGCAGCCTTTCGTCGATGAACCCGGCGCAGCGGATGGCCAGCGCCATGATGGTCAGCTGCGGGTTCACTCCCGGCGAGGAGGGCAGCACGCTCCCGTCGCAGATATAGAGGTTTTCGACATCCCAGCTCTCGCAGGTAGGCTTGACCACCGACCACGCGGGGTCGTCTCCCATCCTGCAGGTGCCGAGGGGATGGTAGGCGGTCATGGCGTAAAAGTCCCGGGCACGGACCCTGGCTGTTTCCAGCCCTATCAAGTCCCTCAAGCCGCACAACTCGTAATGGCCGGCGATGGGGGTGATCACTTTCCGGGCGCCCGCGGCGAACCATATCTCGGCCATGAGGTGAACGGCGAACTTGGCCTTTTCCGCCTCCTTGCTCCTGAGGGCGTAAAACATGGTCGGCCGCGAGCCGGCCCTCGGCAGGTCGACAACTCTGCCCGAGGAGTCGGTGTCGGAGATCATGCCTCCGAAGATGCCCATCTCGGGGTATCTTGCCATGAGGCGCACGTGCTTCTTTCCGGCGAAAGGAAGGGCAAGGGCGTGAATCTCCGGAGGGACCGTCCCGCCTTCCAGCATGATTCCCTCGTCCTTGAAATCATCGACGTAGCAGGCCTGGGGTATCCCCTTGGGAGGATTCAGGGGTTCATCGAACAGGGCCGCCGTCTGAACTGCCGGATGGATCTGCAGGTTCCTCCCCACCTGGCGGCTGGAATTGCATATCCCCTGCCGCAGCAGAAGGTAGGGCGAATACACGGCGCCCGCCGCGAGCACCACCGCCCCGGCATCGACGTCTATGGCGGTTTTCCGTCTCTTTCCGCTCGAGGGGTCCACGAATACCCCCCTTACCCCCGTGGCGCGGCCGTTTTCCAACTTTATCTTCTCGGCCCGGCAGTAGGTGTAGATATCCGCGCCGCCTCGGACCGCGTCCGGGATGAAGGTCACGTTGACGCTCTGCTTGGAGTCGTTGGGACAGCCGAAGACGCAGGAGCCGTAGCCTTCGCAATCCTTGGAGTTCCGGGGCAGCCAACCCGCGGAGAGGCCGAGCCTCTCGGCGCCGAGCATGAAAGTCTGGGCCACCTTGCCCGCCACTTCCGGGTCGGCGCGCTTCACGGACAGGTATTCCTCGAGGTGGGCGCAGAGAAGGTTCAGCTCGTCCTCGGTGAGATCGGTGAGGCCGTGCGCCAGGTGCCACTTCTTGAGGATGGCAGGAAGGATGCGCAGGGCGGTGCCGGAATTGATGGTCGTCGTTCCTCCCACCGTCTTGCCCAGAGGAAGGAGTATGGAGGGAATCCCCAGGGCCATGGTCTGTCCGGCGTCCCGGTACATTTTGACCAGCGAGTCCACGGGATCGAGGTTGAAATCCTCCCTGGTGAAGTATGCCCCTTCCTCCAGGACGACGACCGAGTGCCCCGCCTCCGCCAACTCCTTGGCGATGGGGCCTCCCCCGGCGCCGGAGCCGATGACGGCCACGTCGGCGGATCGCTTCACGTCGGCCCTTATGTGCTCGAGATCGTAGATCATGGTTGATCACCGGGCGCCTTCGTGGCGGCCACCGTTTGCGGGGATTGGTTCCCATGCCTTGTGACCACGCGCTGCTCGGCATCCGCCTTGAGGCCCTGGGGGTCGAAACCAAGGAGGGTCCTGACCTCTTCCCTTCGGTAGTAAGAGATGAGTATGGGGAGGCTCAGGAGAACGGGAACGTTTCTCAAGAGCGGGTTTCGGCTGGAAAGAAGCCGGTCCATGACCTCTTCCTTCTGGGAATCGCTCAAGGAGTTGAAGGTCTTCCCCTTGAGAAGGAGACACAGAAGGTGCAGGGAGACGATGCACAGCTCGTACAGGTAGCGGAATTCAGGGGCGCCCGCGGACAGGTACCATTCGACGAAAGCGACCTGGCCTTCCGGCTCGGGCTCCGGCAGGCCCCGCCAGTATGCGCTGCGGAAGTAGAAATCGACGAGCCGTCTCACTTGCTTTCGGAAAAACATCTTGGTACACCTCCAACACCTCTCGAAACCCCGCGCGGGGCGCGATTCCCGCCAGCCTCAATGATTAAATACGATCTCCCGCTGCCCGTCCTTCGAGGATTCCCGCCGGCGGCCGAGGAAGGTGATCGGCAGCCGCCGGCCCCTTGGCGCGAAAAGCGCGCAAGCCGGGGTCCGGGAGATGCCCGTGGCCTCAGTATCCCGTAATTATGAAGTGCGCGCAGCGGCAGCCCGCCTCCCGGAAGGGGAAGCGCGGAAACGGGTTGAGGGATCGGCCCCGCTTTGGCGTGTAAGCAGGTAAAAAGGTAATATTATCCAGCCCAAGACGGATCGGCTTGAAACATTGGCCGGCAACGGCCCGCGGGTTCGCATCCCCCCCTCTAGGAAGTAATATATGAACACTATAGTTGACACGTGTAAACTATATAGTGTATTCTACCGTCATGAGATTCGAAGATGCTTTAGACGATGTGCTGGGGAACAAGCTCAAGCTGCGTATACTCCGTCTGTTCTGTACGAGTGGTGGCGAATATACCGGCAGGGAGCTGGCCAAGCTTGCAGGCTATTCTCAAACCTATGCCATCAAGGCTCTTGGTGATCTCGAGGCGAACGGATTGCTCTATAGAAGGGATGTGGCAAGGGCTCACCTTTACTCCTTGAATGAGGAACACATGCTGGTGAAGGAGCTCAAAAAGCTTTTCGATCTGGAACGTAGTGCGCTTGCCAGGGTGGCCAAGGACTTCAAGGAGGAGCTGGGAGATTGCCTGGAGGGCATCATCATCTTCGGCAGTGTGGCCAGAAGGGAAGAGAGGCCCGACAGCGATATCGACATGATCCTCATCTTAAAAGACGGTTCCAAGCCTGTTGTGGAGAGCAAGATCTCGTCCGTCTCCAATATCACTGCCGCGGCTTCTGGAAGCCCCGTATCGGCGTTCTTGGCCACCGAGACAGAACTTGGAAAGTTGCGGGGAAAAAAGGATAGGAGGGGGATGTGGGCGGAGGTGTTCGGCGAGGAACCGGTGATTTTCGTGGATTTTGAGCGCCAGAACCCGCGCT
>CAZQFX010000136.1:0-7671 GCA_964592775.1 uncultured Actinomycetota bacterium | reverse complement strand
GGAACCTCCTGAAACTCGACGCTGCAATTATGGCTGCGCAAGATCGCTGCTATATATTCGGAAGCGGCCCGCTCCCCTTGCGTGCCCTGCACCCGCTGGCCTGTCGTCTTGCTCAGGTACCGGATATGTTCCATGGCGTTGGCTGCTTCGAAAGCGGTTCCTGGGTAATAGAGAGGCCTTTCGACGGCCAGGGGCTGGTCGGAAGTGATCTCGTAGGAAGTATCCATCTCCCAGCCGTATTCCCCCACTTCGACCGTCAAACGGGAGCGGGAGGGCACTTCGAGCTCACGAGTCGGGATTTCCACAGGTAGTGAAGATATGAACTCGATCCTGACCGTGGCGGTTTCGCTGCCGGGATTCATCAGGCACAAATAAGTATCGAATCCAGCTCTGACGTTACCCTCCGCCAGATACCAGTGTACGCCCGGTTTCTCCACTCCCTTGGAGACCCCGTTGCGTGACCTCCGCGGCAGATCCCTTAATAGTTGAAATAAATGGGCCGCTCGGCAAGAAACGCCTCGTCTGCCGAGAGTTCCACGGAGACGTTCTTGTCGGGACCCACCACTTGATTGACGTTGAAGGTATGGCGCTTGTCGGGGTCGAGGTGCGCCCGAAACGGTTGTTCCTCACCGTCCTGAAAGAGGAAGTTCAGCGTAACGTCAGTGCCGTCGTCACCCGAAGTCTCCCTGGGCGCGCAAAGGGTGAGCCACTCCTCGAAGCCCGCTCCGGTGTAACCCTAGGCGAAGAGGTAGGTCTGCCTGGGCCGGCTGAGGCCGCTTGATGCATGGCCACCCGGCCATACCCCGTGGTAGTCGAAATACATCACCCGCTCGGCGCATACGGGTGCGTCCGCCTCTACCCGTGCGCTTACGTCGCGGCCTTCTCCCACCACCCCGTTCACGAATACGGTGCGGCGGGAGTGAGGGGGCAGAGGAAAGCCGACCGGCGTGACGGTGCCGTCCTCCAGGATCAGAGACACGACGGCGGATGCCTGAAAGTCTCCCGGATTGGCCAGCAACACCCAGGTCTCGAAACCCTCGCCTGTGTAACCCTCCGCGAAATACCACGTGGTGGAGCCCTCGGCGCTGGCCTCGCCGCAGGTGCCGTCCCCAGCAAGGGCCGTACCGGGCCGTACGGGCGAGAAAGCGGCGAGGAACGCGATCGATGCCGCCGCGATAGACACCGCGAGCCTGCGGGCACGCTCGACCGGCCTGTGTCCATGCACGAAACGGGAGCACGGTTCGTTTTTCATAATATAGTGCCTTCGCATCCGTGGCATCCGTGGTTTCTCGCCCTATAGGAAGCGCGCGTTCCGTAAACGCTAGAAAGGTATCACCCGGCCCTCACTTCACGGAGCGGCAGCTCCAGGGTGCCGTTCTCCCCGCCGTAGATCACTTTCACGCCCGCCCCCATCACCGGGAGCACGAAGGGGATATTGGTGCCGCTGAAGGTCAGGCGGAAGGAGTGGCCCGCCTCGAGAAGGTGGTCCGTCGCCACCAGGTCCAGGGAGACCGCCGTCTCCCGCCCCGGCACCAGGCTCTCCAGGGTCGCGGTGCCGTAGGTGATGAGCCGGGGGAGGCCTCCCCCGGGGGGCACATCGTAGAGGAGGGCGTTTATCTGGGCCTTGTCGTGCAGGGGCACGATGTTGACCTGCAGCCTGGGGATGCCCACCAGCTCGAAATCCTTCTTGGCGGGCGAGGTGGTGAAGGAGAAATAGCCTTCTCCCGCATCGCGCTTAGGTCCCGGGACGGGGACGCCGAAAGCCTGGGGGCGCACGATGGAGGGCCCGGAGGTGGCCGGGCTGAGCAGGCTGGGCTTGAGCGTCAACTCCCCCCTCTCGTCCTTGGGGCGGGAGCTCATCTTGAGCGAGCCGTTCTCCCTGCCCAGGTAGACCACGTGGGTTTTCACGCCCGGAGGCGGCCACGCGGCCTCCGGTTCCACCCGGCGCTTCCAGGGCTTGTAGAGGCGGACGGCGGGCTCGGAGAGGATGCCGTTCTCCTCCCCCTTCAGCCAGTAGTCGAACCAGCGGCGGGTGAGTTCCCAGATCTCCTTTCCCGCCCAGCGCGGCCCGAAGCCGGGATCGAGCCCGTGCAGGCCGTTGCCTATATACAGCATCTTGGGGGCGTCCAGCTTCTCGTAGAACTCCATCATCTGGTTGGGTTCGAAGAGGTCGTCGTTCCATGAGCCCACGATGAGCATGGGCTTATCCATCTTCTCCACGTCGTAGATGCAGGAGCGGCGGCGCATGTCCTCCTCGTAGGCCTGGACGTCTCCCCGCTTGAAAAGCAGCGTGGACGTCCAGCGGTAGAGGACGTTCTTCAGGTTCAACTTCGTGGCCCAGGAAGCGAAGACGAGCAGGGCCAACCCCCAGAATATCTTCAGGGAACCCCGGGGCACGAGGCTCTCCTTCAGTTCCGTCCATCCCGCCATGGGCACCACCGTCTTCACCCGGGGGTCGCGCATGGCAATGAGGAACGAATGACCGCCTCCATAGGAGATCCCGGTTACGCCGAGAGCGCCCTCCATGAGCGGGAGGCCGCTCTTCTCCAGCAGCCAGTCGATGGCATCCACGAGATCGCAGAGCTCGCGCTCGGGGTCGGCGCATTGCACCTCGCCCTTGGAGGAACCCCAGCCTCGGCAGTCGTAGGTGAGGACCACGTAACCCGCGGAGGCGAAATAGGGGGCGTAGAGGTGGCACTGCCAGCGCGAGAGCGCCCAGGAATGCACCATGACCACCGCCGGGTACGGTCCCTCTCCGCTGGGAACGTACAAAGCCGCCGACAGCCGGGTGCCGTCCCTGGCGGTCAGCTTGAACTGCTCCATCCGGAAGCCCTTGCGCCTACCCTCCATCTCCGCCGCCTTTGCCGCCAGGCGGGGGAGGAAGGGAAGGGACAAAAGGGTCGATGCGAGTATTACTTTGCCGGTTCTACCGGAGCCTTTTTCCTTAAGGTCGTACCCTGCCATCCCGACAAACCCCCTCTTCGAGTTACCGGCTCGCGTGATGCGAACAATCAAGTCTAAGATGTGTGGAATTAAATCATATCAAAAACCCATAGCGGGGTCAGCTTTTCGGGGGATATCAAGGAGATGGTATTGAGGGCCTCATCGTTGGTTGAGCGGGATGGCCATACATGCCCATCGTATAAGGGTTTCCGGTGCCTGGATGCCGTGCCCATGCGGGACGGCGTTACGTATAATCATAAGAGCCCCGGTCCTGCGCGAACGACATATGAGGAGGAGCCGATGCCCGGATGGATGGGCGGCATGCTGGAGATAGACCTGGTGAAAAGAAGCGCGACGGAGCGCCCGCTGCCGCCCGAACTCCTGGGTGAATGGCTGGGGGGAAGGGCCGGAGTTCGAGAGCCTGTGGGCTCTGGGGGCCCAGTGCGGCGTGGACGACATGGAGCGGGTCATCCTCGCCAATTACCTCTGCAACGAGCTGGGAATGGATACGATATCGGCCGGCTCCACACTGGGCTGCTGCATGGAGCTTACGGAGATGGGAATGGTCGAAAACGGCCCGCGCTTCGGGGACGGCGACACCCTACTGCGGCTCCTGGAGGACATTGCGCATACGCGGGGGCTGAGAAGGGAGCTGGCGCATGGCACGCGGCGCTTCGCTGCCGCACGCGGCGCGGAGGAGTATGTCACGCAGGGAAAAGGATTGGAGCTGCCCGCCTACGATCCGCGGGGCCTGCAGGGGCAGGGACTTTCCTTCCAAATCCCGTTCCAGGGCTGACCCCGGGCGGGAGACCCCGGGCGGGACAAATCCCGTTCCAGGGCTGACCCCGGGCGGGAGACCCCGGGCGGGACAAATCCCGTTCCAGGGCTGACCCCGGGCGGGACACAGGGCTGACCCCGGGCGAGGATCGAGGACTCGGCCTCGCCGGGCAGTGATATATTTGTATTCAGACGGTTGTATGATCGTGATGCGGACGGAAGCAAGCCAGCCAAGGGGAAGCCAAGCACATGCGCCGGCCGAATGCGATCGTGTTATGGATCGGGGTATTCGGATGGTGGAGCAATTTACCCGTTTCGGGAGGGAACTCTTTCTGCAGGGAGTCAACTCCTCGCACAGCGGCAACATAAGCGTACGCGCCGGCGACCGCATCTTCATCACCCGCCGCGGCTCCATGCTCGCCGGCCTGGTGCAGGGAGACATTATCGAAACGGGGCTGCGCGAGGACGACGGCCACATAACCCTGGCCTCGACGGAGATAAAGATACACCCGGCGATATATCTGCAGACCTCCGCCCTGGCCATCGTGCACGCGCACCCGCCCTTCGCCATCGCCATTTCGATGGACGCGGAAGAGATCGTCCCCATGGACACCGAGGGCGTGTACTACTTCAAGACCATCCCAGTGATCGGCCGACCTCACCGTTGGCTCGGACGAAGTGGCGGAGAAGCTGCCGCCGCTGCTCCAGAACTACAAGGCCGCCATGATCAGGGGACACGGCAGTTCTGCTGTCGGCCAGATGCTGGAAGAGGCGTTTCAGTGGACATCCAGCCTGGAGGCTTCATGCAAGACGCTATATCTTCACCGCCTGCTCTCTCCTCGAAGCATAGAGGGGGAGGAAGGGAGATGGTGATGGTGTCCCCTCTCTCCGCGGCCCGCCCCTCTTCCGCCTCGTTCCTCACGCATAGGATGAGGAGGGCGAGAAAGGAGGAGAAACTCCCCGCCGCCGCCAGGAACCAGAAGGGCCCCGAACTCTCGGCCAGGGAGGCGAACACCAACCCGGCTACGAATAATAGCGGCCTCGGTCCTTTCATCGCTCAACCTGCCTGTCATCCCGGTATGGCCGTTACAATAGGAATGCTAGCACCACCCAGTGACAAAACCCCGGAAGTGCCGGTAGGGAGGGCGGTAGCGTGAACAAAGCGGAGCGGCTCATCGATCTCATCGCCATGCTCCTGGAGGCGCAGAGGCCGGTCACCCTCGAGCGTATCCGCCGCTCCATCCCGGGATACGACCAGGCGACCATGGCCTCCTTCAAGCGCATGTTCGAGCGGGACAAGAGCGAGCTGCGGGAAATGGGCATCCCCATCCAGGTGGAACCGATCGACCCCCTCGAGGAGGTGACGGGATACCGCATCCCCAAGGAGAAATATTACCTCCCCGAGATCGCCTTCACCGCGGAGGAGAAGGTGGCCCTGTTGCTGGTCAACCGGCTCTCTTCCGGGGAGGTTACGCCGCTCTCCCGCGAGGCCGCCGCCGCATTGCTCAAGCTCAGCCCCGACCTGGGAGACGGCAGCCGCATGGGGCGGAAGGGCTCCCCGCCCTGGAGGTTCGCGCCCCAGCGCGAGCCCCTGGAGTCACTCACCCCGCTCATGGAGGCGGTGGTGGGCCGGCGCACCGTGCGCTTCGTCTATCATTCCCTGGGGAAGGGAAGGGCGCGCAAGCGCGAGATCGATCCCTACGGCCTATATTTCGAGCGTGGTGCCTGGTACGTGGTGGGCTACTGCCACCTGCGCAAGGAGATCCGTTCCTTCCGGGTCTCCCGTATCGAATCCGCCGTGGAACCGGCGCTTCCGGGTGAGAGCGGGCCCGAGTTCAGCCGCCCCCCCGATTTCAGGCTCGAGGACTACTCCCGTATCCTGCCGTGGGAATTCGAGGAGGGATCGGAGTACGAAGCCAGCGTGCGCTTCTCCCCCCGCATGGCCTGGCTGGTGGAGAGGGACCTGGGGGACGTGTACCGCTTCGAGCCCAGTGGGGACGGCGGCGGGACGATGCACTTGACGGTTCGCAACGAGGATGCCTTTCTCAACTGGGTACTTTCCTTCGCCGAGGACGCGGAAGTGCTCTCGCCGCCGGAATCGCGGGAGAAGGTAAAGGAGCGGTTGCGGCGCATGCTGGAAAGGCTCGGGGGTGGGGACGATGCCTGACCCGGAGGGGAGGATACAGCGCCTGCTCTCCCTCATCCCCTATGTCCTTAAGAACCAGGGCGTGTCCCTGGAACGGCTGAGCGAGGTCTTCGGGGTATCCCGGGCCCAGCTCATGAGCGACCTCGACCTCATCTTCATGTGCGGCCAGCCGGACTACACCCCCGCGGACCTCATCGAGGTGGAGATAGACGGAGACAGCGTGTACATACGCATGGCGGACTATTTCGCCCGCCCCATGAGGTTCACGGCGGCGGAGCTCTCGGGCCTCTACCTGGCCTGCCAGGCCCTGGAGCGGCTTTCCGGGCCCCCCGCCTCCTCCGCCCTGAGCTCGGCCATGGACAAGATAGCCGGGGCGCTCAAGGAGGGGGCGGTATCCCAGGAACTCATCGAAAGGAGCGTGGACATCCACCCCCCCGCTCCGGAACACGAGGTGATAGGGAAGCTGTCGCAGGCCTCGGAGCAATGCCGCGTCGTGGAGATGGAATACTACACCTACGGCAGGGACGAGATCACGCACCGGCGGGTGCACCCGCTCTCCCTGGAGTTCGGGATGGGGCACTGGTACCTGCGGGCCTGGGACGACCGCAGCCGCGAGGCGCGGGTGTTCCGGGTTGACCGCATCAAGGACCTGGCGGTCACCTCCGAGGGATTCGAGCCGCCGCAGGAGGAGGGCGAGGAGCCTTCGCCGCGGCCGTACGGCGTTACCCCCGCGGGAAAGATCGAGGTCCGCCTGCGCTTCTCGGCCGCCCTGGCGCGCTGGGCGAAGGAGCAGCCGCTGTTCTCGCAGGCCAGGGAGGAAAAGGGGCGGCTTCTGTGCACCTTGCACACCGACAACCTGACCTGGTTGGAGCTGGAACTCCTCAAGTACGGCACCGAGGTCGAGATACTCTCCCCCCCGGAGCTGAAGGAGAGATTGCTCAAGCGCACGAAGAGCCTGCTCTCGCTGTACGAAAGGGTCGGCACCTGAAGAGTTTCAGTGTCTTCACTGCGGCTTTTCCGGTCCGACACCAAAGGCTACGTCCCCACCACGTTGCACAATAAAACCCGACCCCAGAGGCTTCGTTGCAACCCCGCTTCACCATCCCCACCTTTCAATTTGGGGACCCCATAATGTTGCTTGGGTTGGTTGAAGGGATGTCTTCAGCCCCGGGGTTGGCGTGAGAAGTAGGCTTGGCGGAAACGGTCCAGGCTCATGCTGTCGAGGTCGTTCTTGATCTCCTGCTGGCGGCGGCGCGCCCGCTCGAGTTCCTTGTAGCGCTCACCGTATACGAGCCTCTGCACGCGAAAATCCCATACCTCGACCAGGAATCCGTCGCCGAAGGAGGCATCGACAAAACCTTTGGTGATGCGGACCTTATAGGCCGTGCTGGCCGATTCGCTTCCGTTCCCGCGCATTAATGATTCCCGCCTGTACAATTCAACTCCTGAAGACTCGACTTTCAGAGCTGCAAGGACTATTTTAACACCGCTCCGCAACTATAATGTACAATACAATGGAAAGTGTATGTTATTCCTCCGCTTCACGATGAAAGCCCCTGGGGTGGAGTGAAAAGGTGGATGTCACCTTGCCCATATCCGCGCGCCCTCCGTGCCAACATCCAACATGAGTGAGACACCCGCCCCCCTATAACTTAAGGTAGAAGAGGGCGAGAAGGAGATTGACGATCATGGAGGCACGAGGAGGAATCCTTTTGGAGGAAAAGGAAGGATTGGCCCGGGAAGCGTCGGTGTATAGCCCGGGGCGTGAGGCGAAGGATGGCCGTCCCGACCTTGAGGCAACCGAG
>CAZQFX010000135.1:0-7813 GCA_964592775.1 uncultured Actinomycetota bacterium | reverse complement strand
TTCTGACTAGGGATGATGGGTAGTGCTCAACATTAATGAACTCTCAACATAATGAGATGTAGACGAAGGCGCCTTCCCCGATGCCGTGCCTCGCCATGTGCTTGGAAAGGGCGGTGAGCATCTCGTTGTTTAGGACCTTGTCCGAGGCGTTCCCGCTCGCTTTTCCCCCGAGCAGGGGGATGTTGCGGTGGACGCAGAGCATCTTTTCAGAGGAACTGCTTGAGGTCGGGCCGCCGGTCCTTGGAGTGCCCGTAGGTGATCTTGAGCCCAGCCTCCCCCCCTTCCCCCTCTTCTTCCTCCTCGCACATGGCGTAGTCCCCCCATACCCGAGACCGAGGTGGTGTCGAAATGCACGTGGCGCGTATCCACGTCCTGGGGAAAGGCGGACGCCGCCGCCAGCGCGACCTGGGAAAAGAGCTTCTCCGTGCCGGCCTCGTAGATGGCGTCCATGGCCCGGCCAACCGTGGTGTCGTTGAACGAGCTCGCGGCTATCTCGCTACCCAGGAGAAGATCTGTGTCTATTGATTCCGCGAATTCCTCCAGGCGGTAGAGCGGGCTCCTCCCCGAGAGCGTGTCCAGCACCATGAGCTTGACCACGGTGCCCACATCCACCCTGCCATCTCGGTGGGAACGGCTGTGTTCACCGTGCGCGAGATCCCCATCTTCTCCAGAAAGGACGCCAGAAGCGGCAGGTGCCCGGTGTGGCTTATCCTCATCTCGCCCAATGCCGATCTTGCATCACCCATAAGTCACATCCCTCCTAGACGGGTGGCCTTTGACATCCTGTTGTATCTCTCTTATGCTACAACTATGAGCGATAGTCAAGCAAGGATAGAAGCGGAGATAGAGCGCGTAAAGAAGGAGCTCGTCAAACTAGGGCGTATGCACCCGGGCTCTCTTTCCTCCCAGAAGCGTGCGCGCGGAGGCGAGTATCACCAGCTCAGCTACAGCCATGGAGGCCGGGGTTACACGAAGTACGTCAGGCCCGAGGATGTGCCTGCGGTCAGGCAGGAGCTCATCAACTACCGGAGATTCCGGGAGCTCACCAGTAAATGGGTTCGGCTTGAGATCGAGTTGGCCAGGCTCAAGCGCGATCGGAGCAGGTTAAAGAAGGGCTGATGTGCGGTTCTGCTAATTCCATGAAATACTCAGCGGGAGGGTGGGAAAAGTGAGCTGGACTAAAGGACGTATCGATCAAACGACGTTTGCCCAGCGCCTCTCCATCTGGTCGAAATATGGTAGATAATACCAAGCTCGCCTGGCTCGAAAGGCGGTGGGCTAGAAGAGGCGATGCGGCCCAGGCCATCTCAGGGGCTCCGGCGCCCGGCTCAATCCGCCGGTTGCCACAGAGGCTTGCCGGTATCCGAGCCGAGCCGTAACGCCCGCTCCTTCTCGCCTTCCCTGATGAGGCCCTTCATGTCCTTGACACATAACCTGGCGTGCTGGAGGACCAGACTTTTCACGGCACCTTTTCCTCGAGCTTGATCATTATGCGGGCGGCGAGGGAGGCGATCACGAACAACACGTACAGCGCCGAGATCCCGAACCAGTCCTCGGCGTCCATGTTGAGCACGTCCTTGTCCTTCACGCCGCTGTACAGCCCGATCGCGCCGGCCACCTTGGCTCCCACCAACCCCATGCCCGCGTATGCCGGGTGCGCGAGGATACGGACGATGTCGACGCTCATGCCCTTCTCCTTTCTCTTCCAGGCGGGCGCCGCCCCGGGCCTTGCCCGGGGCGGCGCCCCGTAGAGCGTGCTTTGGGATATACGATATCATGTCTGGTACTGGCCGCGCAGCTCGCGCTTGAGTATCTTGCCGATGGAGCTCTTGGGAAGGGTCTCCAGGATGCGCACCTCCCGCGGCTGCTTGAAGGTGGGAAGTCGCTCGCGGCAGAACTCGAGCAGCTCCTCCGCCGTGGCCTCCGTACCGGGCTTGAGAGCGACGTAGGCGACTATCTCCTCCCCGTAGGTCGGGTCGGCGATGCCGATGACGGCGGCCTCGGCCACGGCGGGGTGCCCGTAGATGACCTCCTCTATCTGCATGGGCATGATGTTCTCGCCGCCCTTGATGATGATGTCCTTCTTGCGGTCGGTGATATAGAGGTACCCGTCCTCGTCCAGGTAACCGATGTCGCCGGTGTGCAGCCAGCCGTTCCGCAACGTTTCCGCCGTCTCCTCGGGCCGCTTGTGGTAGCCCTTCATCACCTGGGGACCCCGGATGACGATCTCGCCTATGCCGCGCGGCGGGAGAGGATTGTCGTCCTCGTCGAAGACGGCCAGCTCCATGTTGGGGTAGGCCTTGCCGATGGCCCCGTCGCGCCATTCCTGGCTCGGCCTCAGGCAGGCCCCCATGCCCGCCGATTCCGTCAGGCCATAGAGCTGGCGCATGCCGCAGTCGAACCTGGCCATGAAATCGCGCCGCAGCTCCAGGGGCAGGGGCGCGGCCCCCGCTATGCAGTCCTCCAGCGAGCTCATGTCGTACTTGTCGGCGTTGGGGTGGTTGAGGATGAGTGAATACATGGTGGGTACGGCGGGGAAAAAGTTCACCCTGTGCTTCTCTATCAGACGCATGCACTCCTCCGGGTCGTACCAGCGCATGAGGATGGCCTTGGTCTCGGGCAGTTCGCTGAAGTTGCCCGCGTTCATGGCGCCGACGCCGTAGATGTGGGCCATGGGCAGGCAGATCAGCGTGGCCTGGGGCCTGGTAACCTCGTTGGCGAGGTAGGCGCTCTCGGCCGAGGTGATGAGGTTCTCATGCGTGAGCATCACCCCCTTGGGCTTGCCGGTGGTCCCCGAGGTGTACATGAGGATGGCCACGTCGTCGGGCTCCCTGTCCACCATCTCCAGCTCCGGCGGCGACGCGGCGATCAGGCGCTCGTAGGAGAGGGAGCGCTCCCCGTCCTCGCCTCCCACCACGATGATGTGCCGCAAGGCCTCAAGGCCTTCCGTCGCCTCGAGGATCTTCGGGAGCAGGATGATATCGGTCACCACCGCCACGGCATCCGAGTCCTCGAGTATGAAGCGGCACTCGTCGGGCGAGAGCACGAAGAGTATGGGCAGGGCGGTGCCCCCGATCGTGTATATCGCTCCGAAGGCCTCGAAGACCTGGGGACAGTTGGACATGGTCACCGCCACCACGTCGTCCGCGCCGATCCCGAGCCCCCGCAGGGCGTTCCCGAGACGGCCGGAGTTCTCCCTTACCTCCACGTTGGTGACCTCCCGCTCCTCGAAGATCATGGAGACGACCTCTCCGACCCTTGCGAGATGTTGTTCCCCCAGCATGCCCACGTTCATCTGCATACCTCCGTTTGGATCCGGAGGCGCGACGCGCCCCCCTGCTTTCCCTCCCGTCTCCGCCGGCCGCAGTTTGTCACATCTTCTCAAACACGCCTCGCTCGTAACAGGAAGCGAGAAAAGTACCGGACCGGACCGCAGCCATCTATGCCATTGATGATACCCGATATTCCCTCGGAACGGTTATCTTTCTCAACCGTAGAGTCCGCATCCGATATTCGCCATGCGTTATCGCTCGAGCGTACTCATGACGGGCTTCCTTGCGCCATCCCAGGAGACAATCATCCCTCGTCATCATGGACCCCCTGTTTGAGACCTTTCACCGGCGAGTAAGGGCGAATGAAGGGCAAGGATGGCCGGCTCTGACATGACCGATCCCGGATCAAACCACGCGATCTGTTGGCCGGCTATAAACCCCGCGCGTAGACCGGTCGCGGCGGCCATGATAATATCGCCTTGTATTGGCCCGCACGGGCGAGGCAGGGTTGAGGGAGAGAACGCAGGGATGGCAGATGGGCGCCGCACCCGCTTCATGATATTGTTTTTACACACGTAAAATATTTGCCCGCGCGCACTTGCCGGCAACCGCGGGGAAGACACGGGGGGTATCCGGCACGCGGAAACGAAAACGAAGAGGGATACCGATGATAACCACGACAAGTCCCCACCGTTTCCGTCGCACGACCGTCTCCATTGCCATCGTCTCCGCGGCGGCGGTTCGTGCGCACCGTGATTCCGGCTTCCAGGCGGCGGATGGGTTCAGATAACACCAGAGAATTTGCATATTGCAAAGGTTTCTAAAATCAAGTATCATCGTTATCAGGGTTGCGAGGCCGCCGGCGGATTGTCCAGGACGACAGGCCGGCGAAGGCCGCCAATATGCGTCAGGGTGCCGCCTCGCTGGACGTAATACATATAGATCGGTGATGGCATGAAGCACAGAGTCCATATCAAGGGCAGGAGAGCCCTGATAACGGGAGGCGCGAGCGGCATAGGACTGGCCATGGCGGCCAGGCTTGCGAGCAAAGGAGCGGTCCCCGTCCTGCTGGATATCAACCAGGCCTCCCTGGACCGGGCGTTGGCCGATCTCAGGGCGGAGGGCTACGAGGCACATGGGCTCAAGGCGGACGTGACCCGCATCGAGGACCTGCGAGCCGTCAAGGAGACCCTGGATGCCGGGGGCCTTGCTCCCGAGATCCTGGTGAACTGCGCCGGTGTCACCCTCATCGCCCACGTCACTGCCACCGACCACGACGAATGGAAGCGCATCATAGATATCAACCTCATGGGCACGATCAACACTATCGAGGTGTTCCTGCCCGCGATGGCCGAGCGGGGCGCCGGCCATATCGTGAACATCGGTTCCATCGACGGCATCATCCCCATCCCGGGGCAGTCGGCCTACTGCGCCAGCAAGTTCGCCGTTACCGGGCTTACCGAGGTGCTCTTCTATGACCTGAAGCATAACGGCGTGGGCGTCACCCTGGTATGCCCGGGCTACGTGAGGACCCCGCTGGCGAACACATCCACC
Organism: uncultured Actinomycetota bacterium; assembly: GCA_964592775.1. Lineage (GTDB taxonomy): Bacteria > Actinomycetota > Geothermincolia > Geothermincolales > RBG-13-55-18 > SURF-21. The sequence goes on along the minus strand of CAZQFX010000135.1, from coordinate 2,987 downwards.
ATCAAGGACTTCCCCCTGCACTTCAGGGGGGCGCGGCTCGTGGAACGCTTCCTGGAGCTGTTCGGCGGCTCCCCCCACAAGGTGGCCGACCGCGTCGTGGAGGCAATCGCGCACGGCAAGTTCCTGGTCATCCCGGGCTTGCCCAGCAGGATCTTCTATCACTACCGGCGCCTGTTCCCGCGCCTCGCTACCCGCTCGGGTCTGGGCGTGGCGAAGTTCTTCGCCTGGCTGCGCAAGAAGGTCCCCAAGCGCGCCCTGCAGTCTATCTGAATCGATTTATGCGCCGGCATCATCGATCGATCGGCCCTTTACGATCGATGATCGGGACAAAGCGCCGCCATATGATCGCGGAGTCTGCATCTCCGGTTCTTTCGCGATAAGCGTGAGCGGCAGGAAAGGAAACGCGTAACAGAGATCGGGGAGCCGCTATCGCGGAGTGGGTTCAGGTCCTGCAGTCCTCGAGGTAATCCCTGGCCTTGCGGGCATTGTACCAGCCCTCGCTGCGCACCTCCTGGAACTCCAGTTTCTTGTGGGTGAGGAAGAAGTTCTCTCCTCGGACGCTTGCCCGCCACGTATCAACCTTTCGACGTCGGGCTCTTCTCCGATCGATCCACGCTTGAGCAGACCGTGCCGAACGGATACCGGCGCCGTATAATTTAGCGGCCCTTTCCCGCCTCCGCATCGCCCCGCCGCTCCGATACGATGCCCGCTCGCCCATGAAGGGTTTCCGTACCCTGGTTTCTGGCAGACCATGTTGCGGGTCCTTATACGGGAAATGAGAGTGGCCGCGGTGCCCCAAGACGGTGAAGCCGCCTGGAGAAGATCGATCGCGGGACAACCCGGCCGCCTTGACAAACAGGGAGCTGCGGCTGATATTTAACATACCGACTGGTTGGTCTATTTATAAGGAGATGGAGTGGCCGCATCCGTTGCCGCGATATCCAGGGGCGAGAAGACGCGCCGGCGCATCGTCGGCCATGCCACCCTCATCATGTACGAGAAAGGCTTCGCCAGGACCACCATAGACGACGTTATCGCGGCCGCGGGGGTTACCAAGGGGAGTTTCTATTTCCACTTCTCGTCCAAGGAGGAGCTGGGATACGCGGTGATAGATAACGCCTCCGACCACATCCTGAACAGCTTGAGACAGTCCGTGGACCGCGAGGACCTTACTCCGTACGGACGCATCGAGGCTATGCTAAGGGGAATACAGGGCATCGTGGAAGCGGCTGACTGCTCGCGCGGGTGCATCCTGGGGAACCTCGCTCTCGAGACCAGCAACACCAATCCCGGCTTCCGGGAAAGGATTGCCCGGGCTTTCCGTGATATGTCGGGATCGATCGCCTCCGAGCTGGAGGAGATGAAGGAGGCGGGCGGGCTTCCCGGTGATTTCGACAGCGCCGCCTATGCCGATTTCGCCATCAGCGCCCTCGAGGGCGGGATAATGATAAGCAAGGTCACCCGCGACCCCGCTCCCATGCGCAACAGCATAGCACTCATCCTCGAGCAGTTCGCGGGGATGAGCGATTGCGGGCGGGAGCGGCCGGAGGCGCCTTCCCGCGAAAAGAAATGACGGCAAGGGAGCGTGCTGAAGGCAGGACGCTCCTACGGAGAGGAGATGCGTATGGCCGACGATGTATATGAAGCGCTTGCGAGACACCTTGACGAGATGCCCATCGGGGGGGCCCCCATGAGCGAGGAACTGCTGGGAATACCGCGTATACTCTTCGCCGCCCAGATGCAGGAGAGATCATAGCCGCGTCAAAGGCTTCAGGCCGGAGGAGGAAAAACATGCCGGACAACGTTTACGAGCAACTGCGGGAGTTGCTGGACCGCCATCCCACCGGATGCCCGCCCGCGCCAGAGATCCTCGAGATACTCGAGATATTCTTCACTCAGGAAGAGGCGCAAGTGGCGCTGGGCCTGGGCTTCCGCCCCTTCAAGGTCGAGGACGTCGCCCGCCGCGCCGGGGTCGACCCCGAAACGGCCGCGAGGTGCCTGGAGTCCCTGGCGGACAAGGCGGTGGTCTTCGTACGCGAAAAGGAAGGGAAGCGCGGTTACGCCCTGCTTCCGGTCATGCCCGGCATCTTCGAGTTCCCCTTCATGAAGGGGATGAGCGAGGAGACGAGGGCCAGGCTCACCCCGCTGTGGAAGGTCTACCTCCCCAAGCTGTCGAGGAATTTCGGTTCCACGAGCACCGGCTTCTCCCGCATCGTCCCCATCCAGGAGCAGGTGGAGAGCAAGCCGGGCGTCCTCCCCTACGAGCTGGTCTACGACATGATCGACGAGGCATCCGTGGTGGGTATCGCTACCTGCGCCTGCCGCGATATGGAGCGCAACTGCGACGCACCACGGGAGGCGTGCATGCTCTTCGACGACACCTGCACCTACCTTGTGGAGAGGGGGTTCGGCCGCTACCTGAGCAAGGAGGAGATGAAGGAGAAGCTGCGCGAGTTCGACGAGGCCGGCCTGGTACACCAGATAAACAACGCCCAGGAGCGCCTCATCTTCGTGTGCAACTGCTGCCCCTGCTGCTGCGGCCTGCTGCGCGCCTTCACGCAGTGGGGCAACGAGTTCGGCCTGGTCTCCTCCGGGTTCTACCCTTCCAACGACCCCTTCCTCTGTACCGGCTGCGGCACCTGCGCGGACGAGCGCTGCCCCGTGGGAGCCATCGAGACCGTGGAGGAGCAGGCGGTGGTGGACCAGGATGCGTGTATAGGGTGCGGGCTGTGCGTCACCGGCTGCCCCAACCAGGCCATGTACCTGCTGCGCCGGGAGGAGGTCCCCGTGCCCCCCGGGACCACCGCGGAGATGGGGGTGCGCATCCTGCGGGAGAAGGGCAAACTGGAGGCGTTCATAGAGGTCATCGAACCCTGACCATGGACGCGGAGGAGTGCACCGCAGCTCATATAGCCTGACCACGAAGGAAGGGCTTAGTACCCCGATCCATAAATACGCTCGCAACAGGTCGCCGCTGCATCCCCGCC
>CAZQFX010000134.1:0-7852 GCA_964592775.1 uncultured Actinomycetota bacterium | reverse complement strand
GTTTGAAGGCGCCAGTTCGCATATTCTCGGTCAGTCCCTCATGCCGCAAGGTCGCGGCACCATCAAATGAAAACAGCTTCGCGCCTTGAATGGGATACAAGATATGGTACTGGAAAGGTTATTCTCGGAACGGCCTGGCATGTAGTGACGGATGCCGCTTCGGCACGGCTGCGGGAAGCGCGGCCGGGATGCCCCGATACCGCGGCGAAAAAGCACGCAAAAGCCGGTTGACTGTTACAGTGTTAACATATAATATAACATGTATAACTTTATGGATTTAAAGGAGAAAGCATGGCAGTCAGGATTATCAGCACCACGGAATTGAGGTCCAAGGCCGCGGACATGGTCCTCGGGCTGCGCCGCGGGGACCGCTTCCTCATCCAGCACTACAACGATATCGTCGGCTACATCACGCCGGAGATACCCTCGGACCTGCTCAAAAAGCTGGGCGGCAAGGGGAGCAAGCGGGAAGAGGCCTTCAAGGCCATAGACTAGGCCTCCTTCAGCTTTCTTCCGCTTCCCCGCGTGGCCGCGCGAGCGGCGCCACGCGGCGCGTTCCGCCCCCGTTTTTCGAAAAGGAGACGGTTTGCCCATCTCTCCTTCCTCTCTGGCGGGGCGTCTTGCGCACTCGGACCGGGCCCAGGCCACGGCGGAATTCGCGCTGGTGCTGCCGCTGCTCCTGCTGGTCTTCCTGCTCTTCGCCCAGGCGGTCATGGTGATGAGGGCGCAGATAACGGTGACCGCGGCGGCGAGGGAAGGGGCGAGGAAGGGAGTGGAGACGGGCAACCCCGCCCTCATCGAGGGGGCGGCGCTGAAGGCCGCCGCGGGGCTCGACGGAGAAAAGCTCGAGGTCACCATACAGAGCGGACCGCGGAAACGGGGGGAGTGGGTGCGCGTGGAGGTGGCATACGAGGTGCCCGTGGCCATCCCGGCCGTGGACAGGTTCTTTCCCGCCATAACGGTGCGCGGAAGCGCGGAGATGCGGATAGAGAACGACCGGGAGGGGATGTGAGGGGGGATATCCTGGGCGACGAAAGAGCGGCGGCGACCCTGGTGGCGGCGGCGCTCATGGCGGTGATGCTGCTGGTCGGCGTCGTCCTGCATGACGTGGCGGCCCTCTACGGCACGCGTGGAGAGGCGCAGACCGCGGCCGACGCCGCCGCCAAGGCCGCGGGCCTGGAGTTGACCCCCTACTTCGGCGTGGGGAACGACCCCCGGGGGGCGGCCCGGGAGTACGCCACCCGCAACGGCGCCGAGCTGCTGGAATGCTCTTTCGGGACCGGGGGGAACCTCATCTGGGTCACGGTGCGCGTCTCCATGGGGGTGGAACTACTGGTCATGGGCAGCAGGAGGGCGACGGTGACGGCCACCGCCCGCTGCTACCTCGACCCAACCCCCACCCGGTAGGGCCTGAAAAGTTGCAGTGTCCCCACTGCAACTTTTCAGGCCCTTTTGCAACCACGACCGACAGCATGCAGCGCGAAAGCGCGCCGACACCCGGAGAGTGGCGGCACGGTGCCGGGCCTGACGCATTGCACAAGAGCTTGCATAAATGGATACGGAAGGTTCCAGAAATACCGTAAGGAGACCTGGCACGTGTACGACCGGTGTACGACCGGGTGCCGGGCCCGAGGAGGCCTGGCACGTGTACGATCAATAGATAAAGAAGGGGAACACGTCCACGAGCCAGGTGCTCCCCTCCCTCACCAGAACGACGCGGGAGGTCTCCGGTTCCAGGTTGCCCCTGCTCCCGAACTCCACCGTGACATCGGCCTCCGCCGCGCCGTCCTCGATGTCCATCGCGTCGGCATCGAAGTCGAACGAGCGCGCGGTGCCGAACACCCCCGAAAACTCGGCCGCTGACCAGGGTCTTTCCAAGCGGTGTTTTTCCTTGTAATCGGGGGTCAGGTTCTCGAAGATGTACCGGGTGTCGCCGTCGATGCAGGCGACGAGGAAATCCCGCAGGGACTCCTCCGCCTCCACCCGTTCCCTGTCCACAACCACGGGCTGTTTGGACCAGTCCATGGCGGTGAAGGCATCAACCTTCCATTCGCCGTCTTCCAGGCTCATGATGAGGGTTTCCTCGCGCAAGCCCTTTCCCGCTATCTCGAGGTCCACGGTGATAACCGCGCGGTCCTCCTCCGTGGTAACGTCCTCCTCGGGGACGAAACGATAGGAGGATACGCTGCCTATCGCGGCGTCTAGCCGCTCTCTGGTGATGGGATCCGGCACACCGTTCGATTCCAGGTATGCGGCGGACATGCGGGAACGCAGCGCTTCGAGGTCCCGGTTGCCGAGGGCGTCGAGGAAAGCGGTAGCAGCGCCGGTAGCGGCCGCCGGGCCGTCTCCCGGCGCGGCGCCCTCCCCGCATCCGGCCGTGGACGGGAGGGCAAGCAGCAGCGCGAGCGCAACGCACGCCGCGATCGTCCGCGGCAAACCGTTGACATCCGCGGTCCTTGTACGAAAAATGAAGGCGGCTTTGGAGCTTCCGGGATCAGATCTTGAGACTTTATCCTTAAAGAAACGACGAATCGAAGTGCAGACAATAGACGAAGTCAGGGGTTCGAGGCCTGGCCCGACACCGCCACCATGCTTTTTCCTTCTTGCCCTCCGCGTTTCTCGCACGATATCCCCATTCCTGGTATTTACGGTTCCTTCCCCACAAGTTTTCTCCGCCGGTGTGCGCGTACCCTCCCTTCCCGGCGGGCGGCGCGCCTCGCGCCTCCGCGGCCGCCCGGCATCGAAGGTACGGCGGCGGCCGCGGGAGCGCGACCCCCTCGAGGACATTGAGGACACCGCAGACTTCTGAGGTCCGACCCCGTGTCGTTGACTATTATCTGGGCGGAGTCTAATATATTTTAGCGTGCCCGAAGCGAAGTCTTCGTGGCAACAAGAACCCGTAAAGGAGGGGAAAATCATATGCTCGCGCTTTTTCAGAGTTTCGGCCCCACCGAGCTGCTCATTATCCTCGGCATCGCCCTCGTCATCTTCGGGCCCACGCAGCTTCCCAAGCTGGGACGCTCGGTAGGGAAGGCCATCAGGGAACTGCGGGCTTCCAGCTCCGAGGTCACCAAGGCGGTGCAGGAAGGCCTGGAGGGCAAAGACGACGACGTGAAAGAAGACAAGAAAAAGAAGAAAACCGAAGAGGAAGCGGAATAGGCAAGCCGCGGGACAACCCCCCTCCCTGACCCCATTTCAACTCCGGAGGCTTTCTTGGCCGATCAGAAGATGACCCTCATCGAGCATCTCGAGGAGCTCAGAAGGCGTATTATCGTCATGTTCCTCTCCCTCATGGTCGCCGTGAGCGTGGGTTACATCTTCTCCTGGGAGATCCTCGGATTTCTCAAAAAACCCGCCGCCAAGGCGGACATACCTTTGAACCTCTACTACCAGACCGTGCTCGAGCCCTTCATGGTCCGTTTCAGGATCGCCATGTACGCGGCGGTCGTCCTAGCCCTTCCGGTGATCATCTTCGAGATCATCGCCTTCGTCGCCCCGGCCCTGCGCAAGCGCGAGAAACGCTTCATGTTCTACGCCCTCTTCTTCATCATCGTCTTTTTCCTGGTCGGCGTGGCCTTCTGCTACATGTATATCCTGCCGGTCGGCCTGAAATGGCTGACGGGGCAGTCGGGAGGGCAGATAACGCCGGTGCTCATGGCCGGGCAGTACGTGAGCTTCGCGGCCTTGCTCATGGTGGGAGTAGGCCTGTCTTTCGAGACGCCCCTGGTAGTCTGGCTGGTGGTGAGACTGGGCATCGTGACGCCCCAGAGGCTGCACAAGAATTGGCGCATCGCGGTGCTCGCCATCCTCGCCTTCGCCGCCCTCATCACCCCGGACTGGAATCCCGTCACCATGCTGCTGGTGGCCGTGCCCATGTTCATGCTCTACGAGGGGAGTATCCTCTTCGCCATGATGGGCATGCGGGGGGCGAAGAAGAGGAAGGAGGCCATCGAGGCCGAGCTGGAGGACTGAGCGCCCGCGAGATGCCGCGGGGATATGCCGTGATTAGAAGCACGAGAGGCGGAAAAGTGAGCGGAGCAAGAGGGAGTAGATCGAGATCGGCGACTTCGGGCTTAAGCAGCGCAAGATCAATAAGAGCCTGGTGAGCCGCGAGGCTAGGAGATACATCGCGGTGAACCCGAAGCTCAAAGGGATCACGAACCTGTATCGCGAGGTCTTCTCCGTCCAGAGAAGGCTCTCGCGGGATATCCCCGACCGGCTGCCACATATCGATGGGGCCCAGGTGTCCCACCGCATCGAGGAGAACAGGCCGCTCATAGGAGCGGACGAGCTCAGCGTGGACCTGCGCGTCCTAAAGAAGATGATGCGGGAGCTCGGCAAGGTCCTGGAGGAGAAAGGCGAAGGCCCGCTGGAGGGCATGGCCGCGTTCCTGCGGGAGGAACTGGAAGACGATGGCGAGTTGCCCGGGCTCGTCGGCGCCTTCCTGTCGCGGGAGGACCAGGAGCTCTCGCGCCGCATGGAGGGATACTCGCCGCGCCCAGCGATCCTGTACATGCTGCTGCATACCTCCCTCGCCCCCTTCTACTGGAAGACGGCGGTAACGATGGTCCGCAAGGCGGACCTCGGGCAGGTGCCGCGCGGCAACTGCCCCGCATGTGGGGACCTCCCGGTAATGGGGTTCCTCCGCCACGAGGAAGGGCTGCGCGTGCTGGAGTGCTCGCTCTGCGGGACGCGCTGGGGTTTCCCCCGCGTCATGTGCCCGTTCTGCCACAACATGGACCAGAACACGCTCAAATATTTATATGCCGATGAAGACGGACCGCGCCGCGTCTACCTGTGCGAAAGATGCAGGAAATATGTGAAGATCAGCAGCCCTCCGGGTGAAAAAGACGAGGAATTCGTGATTCCACTGGAGGACCTGGCGACCGCGCACCTCGACCTGGCGGCGGAGGAAAGGGGCTACGAGAGGGGTTGCCGCACGGTGTTTTCCTGAGGGAGGGCACGGGTATTTTAACCTTGGAGGATGTCGCACAAACCCCGCGTCAGACATATCGCTCTCCACATATTCACCGAAATGGCCCGTTATTGACGGTTCGCCCTCCACAAGACCGAGGTCATCCGCAACCGCGGGCCCTGGAGGAACTTAGACGAGGTGGAATACGCCACCCTGGAGTGGGTAGACTGGTTCAACCATCGCCGGCTGCTCGAACCCATCGGCAATATTCCACCGGCGGAGTTCGAGGCTTATTATTGGGGAAAGGAGGGTCAGGAAGAGACGGAAGGACTCAAGGAACCATGTCTCCGGTAAACCCGGGGCGGTTCATTTTCATGCAAACAGCAAGGCTTGAGTTCAGCCAAAGTGTAGGATTCGACCCAGGAAAGTGGGGGGAAGCATGGAACTTTCGCGGAGAGGTTTTCTCAAGCTGTCGGGCGCCGGTATCGGCGCCGCGGCCCTCGCGCAGCTCGGATTCTCCACCCCCGCCTTCGCCGCCGCCGAGCCGCTGCGACTGAGCGAAGCATTCGAGAGCACCACGGTATGTCCCTATTGCTCCATGGGATGCTCCGCCATCGTCAGCGTGAAGGACGGGAAGGTGGTGGGTCTCGAGGGTCTGCCCGACAGCCCCGTCAACCGGGCCAGCCTTTGTTCCAAGGGCCAGTCCATCTACCAGGTCGCCAATAACGACAGGCGGCTTAATAAGGTTTTGTACCGCGCACCCGGCGGCACGGATTGGGAGGAGAAGACCTGGGAGGACGCCATCCCGGCCATCGCCCGCATCATCAAGGACACCCGTGACGCCACCTTCGTCGAGACGGAGGAAATCAACGGAAAAAAGGTGACTTCGAACCGTTGCGAGGGCATCGCCCAACTGGGAGGGGCGGCCCTGGACAACGAGGAATGCTACCTGGCGAGCAAGTTCGCCCGCGGCCTCGGCCTGGTGTACATCGAACACCAGGCCCGCATATGACACTCCGCCACGGTCGCCGGTCTCGGCGGCACGTATGGCCGGGGTGCCATGACCAACCACTGGGCCGATCTCAAGAACGCGGATGTGTTCATGATCTGTGGCGCCAACCCCAGCGAGAACCATCCCTGCTCCTGGAAATGGCTGGAAAAGGCCAGGGAGGACCGCGGCGCCAGGATCGTGGTGGTGGACCCCCGTTTCACCCGCTCCGCGGCGAGGGCGGACGCCTTCTCCTTCATCCGCCCAGGCACCGACATCGCCTTCTTCGGCGCGCTCATCAAGTACGCCATCGACAAGAACTACATCAACTGGGAATACGTCCAGAACTACTCCAACGCGCCCATACTGGTGAACCCGGAATTCAAGGGACCGTGGGAGCTGGACGGTTACTTCAGCGGCTACGACAACGAGGTGAGGGAGTACGACACCAAGACCTGGTCGTACCAGACCGATCCCGCCGGAGAGCCCATCCGCGCGCAGCTCATCCCCATCGCGGAGGACGCCTACTACGAGGGACGCGGCGTGCCCAGCGGACCCAAGGACTCCAACGGTAACTACATCCCCAACCCCGACGCGGCCGTCGCGGGCACCGTGTGGGCCAAGCTCAAGGAGCAGTACTCCCGCTACACCTACGAGGGCGAGAACAGCGTGGTGGCCAAGGTCTGCGGCATGGACCCCGCCAAGTTCAGGGAGATCGCGGAAATCTACGTGGGCATCACCCATAAGCGCGATAAGACGGGAAACCTCATGTACGCCATGGGCCTGACGCAGTTCACCTTGGGGACGGAGAAGGTACGCGCCTTCGCCATCCTGCAGGCGCTGCTGGGGAACACCGGCCTCCCCGGCGGGGGCATCAACGCCCTGCGCGGGGAGAGCAACGTGCAGGGGTCCACGGACTTCGGACTCCTCTCCCACATACTCACCTCCTACGTGGCCGTCCCCAACTCCACCGACAACCCGGATCTTGCCAGGTACCTGGAGAAGACGACCCCCAAGGCCGGCATATGGACGTGGCAGCCCAGGTTCTTCAACGGTTACCTCATGGCCTATTACGGGCCTTACGCGAAGAAGAACGGCCTGGGCATGGCCTACGACCTGCATCCCAAGGTGAAAAAGGGCAGTAACTACACCCACATCGCCCTCTTCGAGGACATGTACCAGGGCGTCATCAAGGGCCTCATCGCCTGGGGCCAGAACCCGGTGGTGGGAGGCGCCTGCTCCAACCTGGAGGCCGCGGCCATGGACAGGCTGGAGTGGTTCGTGGCGGCCGACCTGTGGGAGACGGAGTCCATGAACTTCTGGCGCCGCCCCGGCGCCGAGCCCAAGGACATCCAGACCGAGGTATGGGCGCTCCCCGCCGCCTCGTCGGTGGAGAAACCCGGGTCGGTGTCCAACTCGGGCCGCCTGGCGCAATACCGCTGGAAGGCGGTGGAGCCTCCTGGCGACGCCAAACCCGACGCCTGGATGATACACAGAATCATGCTGGCGGTGAAGGAGCTCTACCGGGCCGAGGGTGGCAGGAGTAAGGAGAGCGTCACCGAGCTCTTCTGGGCCTACGACGAGGACTGGCACGGCGGCCCCAGCCTGGACCAGGTGCAGATGGAGATCAACGGCTTCACCTGGCCGGAGGCCGGTTTCAACTGGGACGCCGCCTTCATGAAGCCGGTCTCCAGTTTCGCCAACCTCAAGGACGACGGCTCCACGGCCTGCGGCGCCTGGATCTACTGCGGCCAGTGGGCGAGCGACGCCGACGTGGAGACCGCGGCCAAGATGCTGGGCATAGAGGGCCAGCTCCCCAAGGGCGACGGCGGCAAGGTCGAGATACCCCGCGGCGAGCAGGCCCTGGAGTGGAACGGCATCCCCTTCAACAAGGCGCGATGGCGCTTCCAGAAGACCCCCGTCTACTGGCTGGGCAAGGACGGCACCAC
>CAZQFX010000133.1:0-7857 GCA_964592775.1 uncultured Actinomycetota bacterium | reverse complement strand
CGGGCGTGGCGCAGCGACGCTCTCGGTACGTTACCGTATTTACGGACCGGAGTACTTAGATGTACTCTTTCAGCTCGGAGAGGATATCGGCCAGGAGAGGCGCACCGAAGAACGGCCGGCCGGTTATGCCGTCGCAGCAGCTCTGATAGAACAGGGCTATGAGCTCCTTCATCCTCGAAGGGAGCGGGGGCGGCGAGTTCCTGACCAGGCTCTTCCATTGCAGCCGGTTCTCTTTCTTGGCCTCCTCGACCTCCTGGCTCCATTCCGTATCCCTGTAGAATACCCTGGCGACCTCCTTGCTGACCGGCACGCCCTCGTACTCGAAGCGGCACTCATCGGGTGTTCCCAGGACATCCAGGAGCATGAGGCGGCGGTCCTCGTCGAAGCCGAACTCCACCTTGCCGTCCTCGTTGGTGAGTTCCAGGGGTTCCACGGCCCTGGTGATAAGCCGGTCGATCTCCAGGGTCGCCTTCTTGATCTCCTCCAGTTCACCCCCGGAAAGCCCCGCGATCTCCCGCGCCTCCTCCCAGCCGATATACCTGTCGGTGGACTCCAGCTTGGTGGAGACGTCGAGGATGGGCTCCTCCAACATCTCGCCCGGCTCCGGCAGACTGTCGAGGCCGAGGTCCTCTATCCTCAGCTCGCCTCTCTGCAGGCGCCCGAAGACGCTGGAGCCCTCGGGCAGGGAATTGCGATAGATCACCTCCAAGGGGATGAGCATGTTCCCCTTCTCCCCGCGGTATACGGAATAATCGTAAGAACTTCCCGAGATCCCCGGCTCGATCACCCGCACGAGCTTGATCTCCATGACGGCCGACGGGGCTTCCACCTCCCCAACCCGCTTCGCTTTGCCGTCACCGTCGATGACTCCCAGATAATGGTTGTTGATGCCCAAGGACTGGAGAGTCTCGAAGAAGTACGCGCCGATCATGCACAAGGCCTTGCCCTTGCCCTCGATGAGGTCGGGCATCTCTCCCCAGTCGAAAACGGAATAGCGGTCCGAGAAGTGGAAGCGCCCTCTTCCCACCTTCATGCCGGAGGGCTTCTCCAGTATCTCGAGGTCCTTCACGCTGCCCATCTCTTCTCCTTTTCCTCTTCCTCGCGGCGATGCCGCTCCCGCCTGTCTTGCCGCTGCCCCGGCCGATCGTCTCCCGCGCCGATATCCCGGCGGCCTGCCGTCAGGTCATATCCCTGTATCCCTCAAGCAAAGACAGGTTGGCGGCTACGATCCTCCGCGAGAAACCCGCCGTTTCCCTGTCCACCGGCTCCAGCATCCCAGATCTCCCGTCGCTGTCGATTACGCTCCCCGAGACGACTATCCTGCCGCTCCCAATCTCTACGCCTGCGACTACCGCCAGATGCCTGACCACAACCCCGTCGCCGAGAACCGCGTCGAACACGACGGAGCCGAAACCGACGAAGCAGCCGCCGCCGATCACACAGGGCCCGTGGATTATGCAGGCGTGCGCAAGGGACGTCTCGCTGCCGACCACTACCCGGGAGCCTTCGAGGGCGTGGATGATCACCCGGTCCTGGACGTTGCTCCTGTCGCCGATTTCGATCGAGCTGCCCGGTTCGTCCGCCCTGATCACCGCCCCCGGACCGACGAAGACCTCCTCTCCGATGAGCACGTTACCGATCACAACCGCGGTGGGGTCCAGGAAGGCGCTCTCCGCGATGCGCGGGCTCTCCCCCCGGGGATTCGGCCTCGGTCCCGCGCCCCGCTTCATCCCAGGAATCCCCTCAGCACCGCGGCCTCCTCAACTATCTCGGTCACGTTCCTGTCCTCCTCCAGCAGGAGCAGGATGTTGGAGGGCTTCTCCAGTATCTCGAGGTCCTTCACGCTGCCCATCTCTTCTCCTTTTCCTCTTCCTCGCGGCGATGCCGCTCCCGCCTGTCTTGCCGCTGCCCCGGCCGATCGTCTCCCGCGCCGATATCCCGGCGGCCTGCCGTCAGGTCATATCCCTGTATCCCTCAAGCAAAGACAGGTTGGCGGCTACGATCCTCCGCGAGAAACCCGCCGTTTCCCTGTCCACCGGCTCCAGCATCCCAGATCTCCCGTCGCTGTCGATTACGCTCCCCGAGACGACTATCCTGCCGCTCCCAATCTCTACGCCTGCGACTACCGCCAGATGCCTGACCACAACCCCGTCGCCGAGAACCGCGTCGAACACGACGGAGCCGAAACCGACGAAGCAGCCGCCGCCGATCACACAGGGCCCGTGGATTATGCAGGCGTGCGCAAGGGACGTCTCGCTGCCGACCACTACCCGGGAGCCTTCGAGGGCGTGGATGATCACCCGGTCCTGGACGTTGCTCCTGTCGCCGATTTCGATCGAGCTGCCCGGTTCGTCCGCCCTGATCACCGCCCCCGGACCGACGAAGACCTCCTCTCCGATGAGCACGTTACCGATCACAACCGCGGTGGGGTCCAGGAAGGCGCTCTCCGCGATGCGCGGGCTCTCCCCCCGGGGATTCGGCCTCGGTCCCGCGCCCCGCTTCATCCCAGGAATCCCCTCAGCACCGCGGCCTCCTCAACTATCTCGGTCACGTTCCTGTCCTCCTCCAGCAGGAGCAGGATGTTGGAGGTGACGTTTCTGTGGATGAGGTGCCTGTTCTGCGAGGGCTCCGTCTGCACGCCGAGCACTCCTTCCAGCCATTTCAGGTCCTCCTCGACGCACTCCAGCCCGGGAAATCTCGACCGAAGGCGCCTGATGTTCTCCCTGTTTACGTAGGGACACGCCTCCTGGAGGTCGAGCTTGAGGTTGAGATAATACCGGCCCAGCGTCTCGCTCAGGCCTTTATCGTATACCTCCCTCAATGCTCTCCCGGTGCCGATGATCTCGGGCGGAAGGCCGAGGGAATATAGCGACGCGGTGAAGGTTATGGCGCGGGGGAGGTGCACGCCCCTGGTCAACTCGCGCGAATATCCGAAGAGGCCGGTGTGCAGCCTCCTCTCCCTGCGGCGGGGGATATACCTCGACATCTCGTTGATGAGCGGCGCTATGCTGATGATGGTATCGCGGTAATGCCCCGCAAATATGGAGATGAGCTTCTCCAGCTCTTTGAGGTCTCCAGCCTCTATCACGGGCGGCTCGACCTTCCTCGCCAGCCCCCTGTTCAGCCCTTTCACCGCCCTGCTGACCTCCTCCAACGGATGGTCGTAGCGGAAGGAGGACTGTACGGTGGCCGTGCTCACGCCGGGGTATTCTCTGAGGAACCGCCGGGTGGTCGCGGGGGACAGGTTTCCCCTGAAGGGTACGCTTCCGCACCCGAGGATGGGATATACCTCTATCCCGCATTCCCGTGCCGCCCGGCGGGCCTCGGAGATAGCGATCTTCGCTCCCAGCACCGCGGAGACCAGGCCGTAGTTGAGCGCGGGGTCGGAGCGGGCGACGAAGGGCCGCATGTATGTGAGATCCTGCGTATTCCCCAAGCCTTTTTTCTGGTAGAGGGCGCAGTAGCTCATCAGGAGTTTTCCGATCCCCAGCATGTCGGGGATGTCCTCCACCAGGGGAATGATCTCGATCATCTCCGGGTTGCCGCTGCCGATGCCCCTCTCGGGGTCCCTCCTTATCAGGCGCGCGAATTCCGCGAAGGTAGCCTGCAGGTAGATGAGCTGCTCGGCCGATGTGGCCATGGGCAGGATGACCTCGAACACCGGGGGGCAGTGCAAGCCGATGTCCTTGGCGATGTCATAGGCCGTGAGGATGTTCGCGAAGGCGCGCAGGATGCGGTAGCTCCCCTTCTCCACCCAGATGTTGGGCAGGCGGTAGGTGAGGAAGATGTCCCTTCCCAGGGTCTTCTTCCTGAAGAGGGGGAGGCTCTCTTCGAAGATGCGCTCGATGACCGCCTCGTCGACGTGTTTCCCCTCCCAGTCCCACATGAACTCCCCGCACCCCAGTTCGGCGAAGGCCACCACGCACTCCCTCACCTCGTCGCGGCTGTCGATGAAGCTCTTCCCCAGCCAGAAGGCGCTCGAGGCGTTGTCGGGGTGCTGCGTGGCCATGGTCCTGGGGATCCTGCGCATGTCCAAATCACTCCGTTCTCTTCAGCCCCGATGCCGGATCTCGCATCCGGCGATCTCACCGAGCTCTATATCCGGTACCAGTGTAACCTCCACCGTTTGAGAAGGGTGCTCTTATCCTCTCGATGAGTATTGCAAGATCGGCGAATGGGTCCTTGATTTCCCGCGAATTCCCCGAAAAATTAGCCTTATGATAGCACGGGCTGCCGCCCTCGACAACAAGGCCTCGGGATCTCGGGGTCAAACCGGTTTATAAGCGCCGAGGGGGCGCCGAATAAGGCCTCTACCCTGTCCTCGCAGCGGTTGAAGGCCATGTCCGCGATGAGCTCGCCGTCCTTGACCACGTCGCACCCGCCCAGGGCCGCCTCGTAGAATAGCTTTTCGCCGATCTCGCACGAGTATCCCGTGCAGGGCTTGATCATGTTGTTGAGCAGCGGACGGCGCTCCTTGAGCCCCAGCGCCTCGCGATCAGGCCTCGCAGGCCTGGTCCGGCTCGTTCAACAGGCGGCAGATACCCGTGAGGTTGCCGTGCAGGCAGCGGAACACGCCGTAGAGCTCCTCGTACTCGTCGCAGCAGCCCGGGTCGGGCTCGAAGGTGCGGCGCACCTTGACCACCTTCTTCAGCTCGCGGTAGCTGCCGTATTCCCTCAGGGCCACCGCCACGGCGAGGGCGCATCCCATCGCCCCCGCCTCCTGCGGCGTCTCCACCGCCTCCACCTCGCGGCGGGTGACGTCGGCCATGATCTGCATCCATACGTCCGAGCGCGCGCCGCCGCCGATGGCGCGCAGGGTGCGGCACGCAAAGCCCGCCTTGCCCACGGCGTCCACCAGCCAGCGGCAGTTGTAGGCCACTCCTTCGTAGATGGAACGCAGCAGGTGCTCGCGCTCGTGCTCTAGGGAGAGGTTGACGAAGGCGGCGCGCAGGGTGGTGTCGGTGATGGGGGCGCGCTCCCCGAACATCCAGGGCGTGAAGAGCAGCCGCTTCGAACCCGGCTCCACCTTTTCCACCACCTCGTCCAGGATGGGGAAGATGGCCATCTCGTCCCCGGCCTGCCTGGCCCTTTCCGTCTCCTCTACCGTGGCGAAATGGTCCGCGAACCACTTCAGGCAGGCGCCGGCCGTCTCCGTCTCCCCGATCATGATGAACATCTCCGGGTCGGCGGAGGCCACGGAGGCGATGCCGTTCTTGCCCAGGTTCTTCACCTTGGAGGTGGATATGCACAGCCAGCCCGAGGTCCCCAGGTAGATATGGGCATCCCCGTCCTCCAGGGCGCCGGAGCCGGTGGCCGCGGCGGGCACGTCCCCCATGCCTCCGATTACGGGGACGCCCGCCTCCAGGCCCATCTCGCCCGCGGCTTCCCTGGTCAGCAACCCTACAACATCTATGGAGCTCTTGATGTCGGGCATCTTCTCCAGGGGGATGCCCAGCAGCCTGGCGAAGAGTGGGTCCCACTGGCGGGTCTTGTTCTTGAGCATGCCGGTGACCCCGGCCCCGGTGTGGTCGATGATCATGCTGCCGGTAGCGCGGTACACGAGGTAGCCGTTGACGTCCAGGATCTTGTGGGTGTCCGCGAAGACCTGCGGCTCCTTCTCCTTCAGCCACTGTATCTTGCAGATGACGTCCTTGCCGGAGGGTACCGCCCCGGCCACCGCCATGATCACGCGGGAGCCGCCCAGGCGGCGCACCAGGCGTGCCGCCTGCTCGTCGGCGCGGCTGTCTATCCAGATTATGGCAGGACGCAGGGGAGTCCCGGAAGCATCCACGGGGAGCACGCCCAGCATCTGGGTAGCGAACCCGGTGCCGGCGACCTGGCGCGGGTTTACCTTGCTCTCCTTGATGACGCGTTGGGTGCTCACGCAGACGGCCTTCCACCAGTCACGCGGGTCCTGCTCCGCCCAGTGGGGCTGGGGATAGGAAACCTGGTAGGGCTCGAAGCTGGAGGCGATGATGCCGCCGGCGAGGTCGGTCAGCACCGCCTTGCTCCCGCCCGTGCCCACGTCGTGGCTCACGATGAACTTATCGCCCATGCCGTATCACCCGTCCTCTCCCCCCGGGCCTGAGCCGTTCGTCTCGCCTGCATCCAGGATATCAAGAGGACCGCCTATTTTCCCCGTCTTCTTTTCCGGCCTCCTCGAGCACGGGCAAGTCCTGACCTCGAGGCCTGGTCAGAGCTTCAGGTCGACCGTCTCCACCCTGCCGTCCGCGTCGATATGCTCGATGTATATCGGCGCTTTGTCCCCCTTGCCGGAGGACCTGATGACCTCGCCCGCCAGATGGATCATGTCCATTGGATTCACCGCCGCCTCGGGGGGGAAGGCACCCTTCAGGGTTATCTTTCCCTGCCCCATGACGATGGCGCCCATGGCCGCGGGGATGCCCGTGCCCTCGCCCATGCCCATGCCGCTCGAGGACATCTGGAAGACGTAGGTATGCGCCGCGCCCTCCTTGCTGCCCTTGATCACGATCTTCAGGCAGCCGCGCGGGAAATCGATGCCCTCCTCTTCGAGCAGGCCGCCGCGGCGGGAGATGACGAAGGCCACCGCGAACTCGCGCGGGATAACCGTCTGGCCCTGCACCTCCAGGGGCTCGTCCGAGGTGAGGCCCAGCCGGACCATGCTCTTGATGAGCTCGGCGTAGGAGACGGGTATGACCAGGCCGAGGTTGGTGACCCGCTTCACTCCCTTAATGTACTTGGGGAGGGTTATGGTCTCCGGGTGGGGATAGGCGTAGACGGGATATGTGCCGACGTCCCGGAAGTCGGTCTCCTCCTCCAGCGCCCTGCCGCTCTCCTCGAAGAGCCTGACCGTCTCGTATTCGCCGTCCAGGAACATGGGGATGTCGATCTCCATGGAATGGAAGCGGTGCTTGATCACCGCCGGACCTTCCACGTCCTCACCCCCGTGGGCGTGGTAGATGTCCACGGAGTCCACCTGCTCGAGGAGGGTCTCCGCCGTGAACTTCACCAGCAGGTTGGCCATACCGGGAGAGCTGCCCATGCCGATAAGGGCGGAGATGCCGGCGCCGGCGGCCTTGCCGTCCATCTCCAGCATGATCTCCGTGGCGTCCATGTCGTCGCAGATATCCACGTAGTCGATACCCGCATCTATCGCCGCCTCCAGGATGGGCGGGCCGTACTTGTAGAAGGGGCCTACGCAGTTGAGGATGACCGAGGCGCCGGCGATGGCGCCGCGCAGGCTCTGTGCGTCGTCGGCGTCGAGCTTCACCGCCTTCACCTTGTCTTCGCCGAGTTCGGCGGAGAGCTTGCGGGCCGCTTCGATATCCTTATCTGCGACAACATATTCGTCGAAGTACGCGGTCGTGGCCAGGGAGCGCACCGCCGTGCCGCCCACCGCGCCGCAGCCTCCAAGGATCACCAGTCTGGACATTATCTACCTCCTGTTCTTCTTCCCACGAAACATGGACTTCTCGATCCGCGGATCTATCTCAGCTATTCCGTGAATAGCGGATTTGCGCATCCCTTACCGTCCCCTTTCCTTGCCCGCCCGCTCTATGGCGCCGTCCGGGAGCATCCGCGACAGCCCCACTATCATGCTCATGGCCTTGCGCAGGTCGAAAGCCTGCGAGTCCTCGAGCCACTGGATCTCCATCCCCTCCATCAGTCCCAGCAGCAAACATGCAAGGTAGTAAGGGTCCACCCGTGGCAGAAGGCCTTCCTCTATGCCCTGGGTGATGACCTCCTCCAACTTCTGCTTGATCTCGTTGCTGTTGCGGTGGAGCTTCTCCACGTATTCGGGGGAAAAGGCCTCCAGCTCCTCGGCGCGCATCTTCCAGGAGAGCTTGGTGTAGTCGCGGTGGCGGTAATGCAGGC
>CAZQFX010000132.1:0-7941 GCA_964592775.1 uncultured Actinomycetota bacterium | reverse complement strand
GCGGGGATGCAGCGGCGGTCGAATGCGAGCGTATTTACGGATCGGGGTACTAAGTCCCGCAAGGGGGAAATCTATGGCTAAGGGCGACCGCCAGAACGACATCATCCTAGCATCCATTGGGGCTTTCTCGCGCACCAATTACGAAAAGGCCACCACCGCCCTCCTGGCCAGGGAGGCGGGCATCGCCGAGGGAACGCTCTACAAGTATTTCTCCAGCAAGAAGGAGCTGTTCCTGGCGTGCTGCCGCTACATCGAGGAACTGCTCATCGCCCGTTACGACGCCATCTACCGAGAATGCAAGGACGAACCGCTCGAATATCTCAAACGCGTGTCCAAGAGCTACCTCGCCTTCGTGCGCGAGAACCCCAGCACGCGCAAGTTCCTCGCTTTCGTCCTCAACAACACTTTCGACGAGGACTTCCGCAGGGAGCTCGTGGAGTTCATCAACCTCAACATCAGGGCGACGGAGTACATACTCAGGAAAGGCCAGGCAAACGGGGAGATAAGGATGGACGTCGATCCCCGTATCGTGGCCTGGTTCTACGTGGGCGCGTATTTCACCCTCATCCTCATGACCGAGATGGACGTGGATGAGATAGAAGACCCCGACTTCGTCGACAAATACCTGAACATCCTGCAACTCGAGGCAGCCCCGAAGCCTGCCGCAAGCCCGCCGAACGAAGCAGGCGCGGATCTCGGGAGGGGGTTCTTCGAGACGTTGGGGAACGACGGGCCGGACAGGCAGCCGGCGGGGAGCGGGAACGGCCGGGATTGAGAGCGCCGAGGTAAGCGTGAAAGAGGTGATGGCATGACCTCGGAGGAAAGGAAGATGTATGTGCGGAGGGCGTGGCTGGGATGGCGCCTGCTCCGCTCCTTCTGCCTGTTAATGGCCGACGAGCGCAGGAGGGGCACGCTGGCCGAGAACCTGCGCAGCATCAGGGAAGCCCGAGGGCTGTCGCTGGCCAGGGACATGTCCCACGCGGAGCTGCTCGAGGAGAAAGCCGCCGAACTGAGGGACCGCCCGCTGCTCTTCTTCAAAGGCGAGGCTTACAGCTACCGTGACATGAATCTCAATTCCAACCGCGTGGCGAACTTCCTGCGCGGGAGGGGAGGAAAGCCCGGCAAGGGCCTGGCGATCATAATGAAGAACTCGCCCCGCTGGCTCGACGTCTTCTTCGGACAGCAAAAACTGGGGATGTACGCGGTGCCCGTGAACGTGGCCCTGCGCGGCGATCAGCTGGCCCACGTGCTCGACAACTCGGACGCCTCCCTGGTGGTCATCGATCACGACCTGCTGCCCGATTACCGGGCGGTGGAGGAGAGGCTGCCGAAGATAGAAAAGGTCATCGTCAACACCCTGGGCGCGCCCTGGGATTTCGAGCTGCCGGCGGGCATGGAAGAGCTGGACGGAGCCTACGGTCCCGGATCGGACGCCTCCACCCCTCCGGAGAGATACGACCCCGACGGCCTGTGCATGCTCATGTACACCTCCGGCACCACCGGCCTCCCCAAGGGCGTGGTGTACCGCTACGGAAACACAAACGTGAAGGCCCTGTCCATCGTGGGGCGGATGCTGACCGGCAGGAACGACGTGGCCTATACGTGCTATCCCCTCTTCCACGCCAACGCCCTCTTCCTCACGGTGACTCCGGCCCTGCACTGCGGCGGGAGCATCGCCCTCGGCGAGAGGTTCAGCGCCGGCCGCTTCTGGGACGAGGTCCGCCGTTTCGGCGCGACCACATTCAACGGACTGGGCGCGGTGATGCCTATCCTCATGAAACAGCCCGAGCGGCCGGACGACGCCGACAACAAGGTGCGCTTCATCCTCTCCGCCGGATGCCCCGCGGACATGTGGGAGGATTTCGAGCGGCGCTTCGGGGTCAAGATCTACGAGGGCTACGGCGCGGTGGACGGCGGCGGGGTGCTCATCGTCAACTTCGAGACCGCGCCCGTGGGCTCCATGGGCAAGCCGCTGGGGGCGAAGTGCAGGATCATCGACGGCGGGGGCAATGACGTCCCGCCGCACACGCCGGGAGAGCTCATCTGCTACGTGGGAGAACGCAAGGGCTCAGTTGAATACTACAAGAACGCGGAGGCCACCAGCGACAAGACAAGGGAGGGGTGGCTCTACACCGGCGACCTCGTCTACGCGGATGAAAAGGGCTACATCTATTTCGTAGGCCGCAACACGGAGTCCATGCGGGTCAAGGGCGAGAACGTATCCGCCTACGAGGTCGAACAGGCCATGCTCAAACACCCCGACATCCTGGAGTGCGCCGCCTACGCGGTCCCGTCGGAGCTGGCCGAGGACGAGATCATGGTCACCCTGGTTCCGGTGGAGGGAAAAGCCGTGGACCCCGCCTCCCTGCCGGCGTTCCTCTCGGACAAACTGGCGAAGTTCGCCATCCCGCGCTATTACCGCGTGGTGGACGCGCTCCCCAAGACCGAGACCCACAGGGTGATAAAGAGGGATCTGGAAAAGCTTGGTATCACGCAGGACGTTTACGACAGGGAAAGAAAGACGGGCTGAGATGAGCGGCGGCGTCTACGTCATCGGGGTGGGCATGATCCGTTTCAAGAAGTACCCCGAGCTCTCCATCAAGCAGATGACGGCCGGGGCGATACGGGCCCTCCTCGAGGACGCCAAAGCGGAGAAGGAAGATATCGAGGCGGCCTGGTTCTCCAACTCCGGCTGGGGCATGAGCCAGATGCAGCACTGCATCAGGGGACAGGTCGCCCTATCCCCCATGGGGATACAGGGCATACCCATCACCAACGTGGAGAATGCCTGCGCCGGCGCCTCCACCGCCGTGCACGGCGCCTGGACGGCGGTCAAAGCCGGGCTCTACGACGTCGTGCTCGCAGTGGGGGCGGAGAAGGTGTGGTTTCCGGAGGACAAAGCGAAGATGTTCGAGGGCTTCGCCTCCGGGGCGGACGTGGAGTTCGTGCAGGGCATCATCGCGGCCTTCCAGGCCGACGCGGCGAAGAAGGCCGCCGAGGTCGAGGCGGAAGGCGGGGAGAAGGAGGGAGGCGGCGGCCACTCGGCTTTCATGGACATCTACGCCATGGGGGCGCGCATGCACATGAAGGCCTACGGCACCACGCAGCGGCAGCTGGCGGTGATCGCGGCCAAGAACCACCACAACGGCTCCCTCAACCCCATGGCCCAGTACCAGATGGACATGACCGTGGAGGAGGTGCTCGCCGATTACCAGGTCGCTTACCCGCTTACGCGGGCGATGTGCGCGCCCATCGGCGACGGCGCCGCGGCGGCGTTGATCTGTTCGGAGAGGGCTCTCAAGAGATTCCCCGACGCGAAACCGGTGCGTATCAGGGCTTCCGTGCTGGCCTCGGGGTCGCTCCCCGACAGCGGCCTCGCGGGCATCGGGGCGCGGGCGAGCGGCCGCGCCTACGAGATGGCGGGGCTGGGCCCCGAGGATATTGACCTCGCCGAGGTCCACGACGCCACCGCCTTCGGGGAGCTGATGCAGTACGAGGAGATGGGTTTCTGCCCGGAGGGCGAGGGTGGCCCCTTCGCCGAGTCCGGCGCCACCGCCCTGGGGGGCAAGAAGCCCGTGAACACCAGCGGCGGGCTGGAATGCCGCGGCCATCCCATCGGGGCTTCGGGCATCGCCCAGATCTACGAACTGGCGCACCAGTTGCGCGGGGCGGCCGGCCCGCGGCGGGTGGAGGGAGCCCGTATCGCCCTGGCCGAGAACGGAGGCGGCTTCATGGGCATGGGCGAGGCGGCGATGTGTGTCCATATACTGGAAAAGATGGGATAGGAACGCGGGGCGCGGCGGGGGATATGCCCGTGAAGGCGATGGCGAGCGAAGCGGAGCCGTCCCGCCGGAAACGGGATCGCGGTCACGGCGTCTCTCGGGCACGTCGAACTCGTGGAGTGGAATCTTGAGATACGGTTTGGGATGGTGCATCAACGGGCCGCGGGGCTGGCGGCACCTGATGGACGAATGGAAAAGGGGGAAGTCGGCATGAGAACGACGGTCAGCGAAGAATTGAGGATGCTCGACGGCATGGCCAGGGACTTCGCGCTCAAGGAGCTGGTGGGGGGAAGGGAGGAATACGATCGCTATCCCTACGGCCCACTCTTCGAGGAAGTGCTGGGGAAGGCCCTGGAGGTCGGCTTTTTCGCCGTGTTGCTTCCGGAGGAGTCGGGCGGGTCCGGCGAACCCGTATCGGCGCTATGCCTGGTGCTCGACGAGGTCTGCCAGGCGGATGCCAGCCTGGGAGGGGTGATCTTCACCAACGCGCTGTCCCAGGAGATCGTGAGGCAGGCGGGGGGAGAGGACCTGCTAGAGGAGCTTGCGTCCGAGGGCGGATCGTTCCGGCAGGCCCTCCTTGCCTTCCCCGCCTACAACAACCCCGCTGAGGTCGACAACGCCGCGCGGGCGGCAAAGAAGGACGGGGATTACGAGCTGTCCGGCACGGTGGAGTACGTGGTGCTGGGCGGGCTGGTGAAACGCGCCCTCCTGCCCGCCAGGATAGAGGGAAGCGAGGGGTATTCCTTCTTCCTGGTGGACCTCGAGGCCGATGGGGTAAGCTCCTCCGAGTCCGTGTTCAGCCTGGGGATGCATGCCTGCCCTGCCGTGGACCTGGCCCTCTCCGCGGTGCCCGCCCGCCTGATAGGCGCGGAGAAAGAAGGGGGCGCCTGCTTCGAGGCGGCGGTGGACCGCCTCGGCGTCGCCGCGGCGGCCATGGCCGCGGGGGCCCTGAAGGGGTCCTTCACCGAGAGCCTGGAGTACTGCAAACAGAGGGAGCAAGGTGGACGGACCATCGTGGGCTGGTCGGAGGTGAGGATGCTCATGGCGGGCATGGCCATCAAGGCCAAGGTCGCCGACCTGCTGGTGCAATGCGCCTCCCGCGCCGTGGACCACGCCGAGCCGGGCTGGCGGCTCGCCTCGCGCGCGGCCGCCCTGCAGGTGCAGGAGATGGCCGCCGTCGCCACCTCCGACGGCATCCAGCTGCTGGGCGGGTACGGCTACATGAAGGACTACGGGCAGGAGAAGCGTTTCCGCGACGCCAAGCAGATCCAGTCGCTCATGGGCATCACGCCCCTGCGCCGGCTGAACTACATCCAGCGCGTCATCGACGGGGAACCGGCCTGGTGAGGATAAGGGGGTAAAGCTATGTTGGGAGCGATTGCCGCATCGACCTTGCTGGACAGGGACCCCAGGCTAGAAGACGTGATGTGCAGCCTGGACAGCGTGGGCAAGATGCCCAGAGGCGTCTCCAGGGAGACAAGGGAGGCTGTTGCCCTGGCCCGCCGCTTCAACGACACGGTGGCCCGGCCGTACGCGCTGGAACTGGACCGCAAGATGCACGAGGACCCCACCTACCTCCCCTGGGACCTGATCAAGGAAGCCAACCGCTTTGGTTTCTACTCCGGCTGGATCCCCAAGATCTTCGGGGGCAAGGGCTGGAACCTGGGGACCCTCATCCCGGTGGTGGAGGAGTTGTGCTCGGTGTGCGCGGGCATAGGAAACCTCATCGGCGTGCAGTACTTCGGCGTCTCCATCCTCTTCGCCGGCTGGAACGTGCGCGTCATCGACAAGATCTGCCGCGAGGTGGTGGAGGGGGAGAAGAGCGGCGAGCCCTGCCTGGTCTCGGGGCTGGTGACCGAGCCGGGAGCGGGGACCGACGCAGAGGAGGTGGAACTGCTGGCCAAGGCCAACGTCAAGTGCCATGCCCGCAGGGTGGACGGCGGCTACGTGGTCAACGGCACCAAGGTCTTCATCTCCAACGGCCACGTCTCCACCTGGCATATGCTCATCGCCTACGAGGACCTCAGCCGGCCGGACGAGACCATGATCCTCCTCGCGGTGAAGAACGGCATGAAGGGCTTCTCCTTCGGGAGGATGGAGAAGAAGATGGGGCACAAGGGCTGCCCCGCCAGCGAGATGGTCTTCGAGGACTGCTTCATCCCCGACGAGAACGTATGCACCAACGCCGGCCAGATGAAGGGATTGAAGCGGAGCGCCAAGGAATCGGGCATGCAGCTCATCGACTTCGTGGTCTCCCTCACCCGCCCCGGGGTGGGGGCCATGGGGACCGGCGTGGCGCGGGGAGCCTACGAGGCGGCGCTGGGATTCGCGCGGGAGACGGTAGTGGACGGCAAGCCCCTCATCGACCACGAGTGGGCGCAATGCCTGGCGCGGCTGACCTACATGGAGTGCAACCACGTCACCGGCCTCTACGGCATGGCCTCGATCCTGAACATGAAACCGCTCTACTACTACATGCGGGCCATGCCCACCTCCGTGCTGGACCGCGTCATGCCGGCCGCCAACAAGCTCAACGCGACCACGCAGCTTTTCCGCAAGATCATCATGGACTGGCAGAAGGACGAGGACGCCAGGCGGGCCTCGGGCTGGGCGTCCCTCTCCAAGTTCGCCGCCACCGACCTGGGGATCAGGAACTGCCACCTGGCGGTGGAGTTCATGGGTCAGGCGGGGATAAGGCAGGACCGCTGGGCGGAAAAGTTCCTGCGCGACGCCAAGCTGCTGCAGATCTTCGAGGGCACCAACCAGCTCAACCGCCTCAATCTCTTCAAGTGCATGATCGCCCCGTCGTCCGCCCCGGAGGCGAGGGTGTTCGAGGAATAGGAAAGGAGTGAAGCCATGACCGAGGTAATGGAAGTGGAAGGCAAGCGGAAAAAGGAACCGGGTACGGGCGAGATGTACGCCTGGCACGAGGGGATGGACTGGAACCCGGTGGAGAAGGTGATCCTGGAACGCCGCAGCGTGCGCAGGTACAAGGACAGACAGGTCCCGGAGAAGCTGGTACGCCGCATCCTGGAGGCGGGAAGGTTCGCCCCCTCGGCCGGCAACTGCCAGCCATGGAAGTTCGTGGTGATAAGGGACCGCGAGATGATCGAGGAGATGGAGAAGTACGTGCGGTCGCGCTGCAGGGTGCTCAAGCTCCTCCTGCACTGGTACGCGAGCCCCTTGAAGAAGATCGCGTGGCTCAACTCCCAGACGATGATCAGGCTGATGCCGAACCGCCTGCACCCCATCCCCCATACCGCGATAGGGCTCATAGCCGACGGCAAGCTGGGCCTCTTCCATCCGGGTTGCCCGACGGTGATTCTCATCCTCATGGATAAGCGCGGCGTGAGCAAACCCCAGGTGGACGTGGGCATCTGCGGCCAGAACATGATCCTCGCCGCGCATTCCCTGGGGCTGGGCACCTGCTGGGTGGGCTTCGTGGAGTTGTTCAAGTACAGCCGCAAGTGGAAGAAGAAGCTGGGCGTGGAATACCCCTACGAGCTCGTGGAGGGCATATCCCTGGGTTACCCGGTGGGAAACCCGGACGGCTTGATCGAGAGGGAGCTCTACGAGACCGACTGGATCGAGGATGGCCGGAAGAGGACCGTTTATTAGGCAAGACTGGGGAGGTTCATCATGTCATATCTCACCTGGAAGCAAAGGCTCAGGATGCCGACCTACGACAACCCCGCCCATGCCCGTTCGGGCTGGGTGGCGGTGGACCACGATCGCTGCAACGGATGCGGCATGTGCGCCCTCATCTGTCCCGGCAACTCACTCTACTTAGCCGGGGCGGGCAAGGACAAGAAGGCCTGCATCAACGAGATGAAGGAGGGTTTCTCGACCTGCTTCTCGTGCAACGACTGCGCCGCCATCTGCGAGCGCGACGCCATCACCGCCACCCGCGGCTACGATTTCGGCTACCATTTCAAGCAGCTGCACAAGGAGGAGCTGGCGCCGCCCCGCAATTTCTAAGAACAGCAACTCTTTTGGGGTCAGTCATCCATGTCGCGCGGCCGCGACACCACGGAGGACGAAAATCTTCAGCGACTGAGGGCACGACACATGATATCGGGGAGTGTATTTCATGGCGGACCCCTGCCGATCCCGTTCCAGGGCTGGAATGATAAAGACCGGACGCCTCCGAACAATTAGG
>CAZQFX010000131.1:572-7952 GCA_964592775.1 uncultured Actinomycetota bacterium | reverse complement strand
TGAGCTGGTAACTTAATTCGGAGAAAACCCCCCGGAGATGCGCGGAATGTGAGCCTGGCGGTAATGGAAGGTCCAGTTCTGCATGCCGGGCTTCGGCGGGTCGGGCTTATTGCTGATGGTGATCTCGATGAGGTTGCTCATGGAGGTCACGCTGGCCAGCGGTACCGGCAAGGTAAAGGACCCTGAGTACGAGTAGGTATGCGGCCCGCCCGTGGGGATGGCGTCGTCTCCCAGCGGGACGGTGGTGGTGATGCTCGAGGCGGCCGCGAGCCAAGTCTGACCTCCCGCCTTGTACCAGATGGTATCCGATACTGCTATCACGTCCGCCGGCCATTCTCCCGTGTTCTCTACGAAGATGTTACCGGCGATGTAATAGGAGTCCGCGAGCTGGGCTACCACGTTGATGGTGAAGGTGATTTCCTTCGTTTCACCTACCATCATCTCTATATGAGTATCTGATGCCGTCTTCTCGAGACTTATCTCGTATCCCGGGGCTGTCACCACGTCGACATCCTTGGAGATGTCCAGGCTCGTGACCTCCCACGTCTCCTCCTCGACCGGCGGTTTGGTCGCCGCCTCGAACTCCGCCGGGGGCGAGGCCGCCTCCGGAGCCTTTGACTCCGCCGTCTCTGAGTCCCTTGCCTCCTCCGTGGCGGCAACCGCCCCGGATGCCGGAGCCTTCTTGCCGGAGGCTCCCGCGTCAGAGGCGACAGCCGGGACGAAGGGGAAAGCCAGCAGCAGTGCAATGGCTACTACGAGTATCATGCTCACTATGGTTCTTATCTTCTCGTTCATTTTTCGCACCTCCTTTGTTCTGTGCATCAATAAACCGGCCTCTCGTATATGAAAGAGGCCGGTTTCACTATTCGCTGCAAACGTCTTAAGTGACCACTTTACCAAACGTTCTTCATCGCTTCCTCTTTGGTTAATCTAATTCTTAATGTTTGATTACTCTATTTAATTCTACCTTGAATATATGTTGCATCCCTGCCCCTCTCCATGATCCAGGTCATGCCGTTCTCGAAGTGGATTAACCCACTAGGGAAGCGGTGTGGTCAATGTATCGCACATCTTCGGAACCATTGGGGTTGGGAGCCGAATCCAGGCCTGATCCGATCCGCAACTAGTACTTTCCTTTCCTGCCACCCGCACTCCGCGCGGAAGAGCCGTATTTTCTTCTCTTGCTCCAAGCCCAGAGCACGAACCACGCGAAGGCCAAGGTTGAGGAGATGATCCAGCCCGCGATACCGGCGCTCAGAAGGCCGCCCAGGTTGAAAGAGCTGCCGACAATGGTGAAGGCGAACGCCGTCACCAGGAGGCAGATAACGAGCCAGAACGATAAGGTAAGGGTTTTTCTCATCCGAATACCTCGCGGACCGCAACGCATCCCGCGCGGCGCACCGCGCGCCCGCCGGACTCCCGCCACGGCACGCGGTCCGTATCTTCGCCTGCCCATGTCATCCCCGGGGAAGCGAGACGCGGAGGACGGACCCGCCACCCTCGCGGTTCTCGTGCCATATGCGGCCTCCATGCGCCCCTACGATCTCCCTGGCGATATACAGGCCCAGGCCCAGGCCGGCCCTGGAGCGGCCCAGGGGATCGTCCACCTGGTAGAAGCGCTGGAAGATGAGCTCGCGCTCTTCCTCTGGTATGCCCACCCCCCGGTCGGCGACGGAGATGAGGACCTCCTCGCCGCTCCTCCCGGCGGTAACCTCGATGGTCGCATCCACCGGCGATTGCTCGCATGCGTTGTCCAGAAGAACGATCAGCACCTGCGCGAGCTTCTCG
Source organism: uncultured Actinomycetota bacterium (assembly GCA_964592775.1). Lineage (GTDB taxonomy): Bacteria > Actinomycetota > Geothermincolia > Geothermincolales > RBG-13-55-18 > SURF-21. The sequence goes on along the minus strand of CAZQFX010000131.1, from coordinate 6,164 downwards.
TGGTCGACGAGCCGCCGCGGCAGGTCCTTTTCCACATCCACCAGGAACTCGTTCCCGTACCCCTTGCCCTCCATCTCCTCCACCGCGGACCTTATGACCGGCTCGACATCCGTCTCGCGCCGGTTGAGGACGAAGCGGCCCCTCTCGATGCGGGATACGTCGAGCAACTCCCCGATCATGGCGTCCAGCTTTTCGGCTCCCCGGTTGATCGCGTCCAGGGATTCGGCCCTGGACGCCTCGTCCAGGCGCTCTCCGTATTCCCTCAAGGTGAGGGCGTATCCCTTCATCAGCGTCACGGGATGCCTTAATTCGTGGCTCGCCACGTCCAGGAATTCCCTCATATCCCGCTCGTTGGACATGCGTTCCTCCTCCACCATGAGGGCATGCGCGAGTGTGCCGAGGATCTCCACCTCGTCGCTGGAGAGGCCTCTCGGCCCGGCATCATGCAGCGAGATGCAGCCGACGGTCCTGCCCCTTGAGACCACGGGATAGCCGGCGAAGAACTTGTATCCATGCCTCTCGACCAGGGGAGAGGAATCCAGGAAGCCCTCGGCGCCGATATCCTCGATGATCATGGGGCTGCGTATGTCCTTGGCGATGATGTCGAAAGCTATGTGACCGTCGGGCTCCTTGACCTCCCGCAGCGTCTCCATCCCGGGCTCCGTCGAGACGGTATAGAACCGCGCCCTGTCCGCCCTGCAGTATGCGGCCGCCGCCACGCCTAGTATCTCGCGTCCCGCCCTCACGATCTTGCCGATGTTCTCATGGGAAGCGGCGCCCAAGCTTTGGAATAGCACGTTCAGCCTCTCGAGGCGCTCCTGCACCAACACCCGCCCCGTTATGTCGCGGGCGTTGATCACGATGCCGCCCACGTGGGGGTCCTGAGTGAGGTTGTGCCCGATGACCAGGAGGTTGCGCCAGGAGCCGTCCTTGTGCCGCATGCGCAGCTCCACCTGCTCGACATTTCCCGGAGCCCGCATGACCTTCTCGAGCGCGCCCAGCACCATCGTCAGGTCGTCCGGATGCACCAGTTCGAAGACGCCGTGCTCCAGGAAATACCACCGCTCGTACCCGAGCGTCTTCTCTATGGAGGGGCTCTCGTAGGCCGTCCTGCCTTCCGTGTCGAGGATGGCGATCATGTCCAGCGCGTTCTCGGTCAATGACTGGAAGCGTTCCTCGCTGCGCTCCAGGCGGTCCAGCATGGTGTTGATGGAAGCGGCGAGACCCACAAGTTCGTCTTTCCCCTTCGCGCTTACGCGCGCCGCCTGGTCGCCGCTTCTCGCGATCTCCTTCACCTCCACGCTCAAGCCGGAGAGCCTGGAGAGCACCAGCCTCTCCAGGAGGAGGATCACGGCCAATCCGAATGCGATACAGGCGAACAAGAGGAAGATATTCACGTAGACGAGGGTGGTGACGCCCTGGCGGTGTATCGGCCGGGAGGCCGTTACCTGCAGGATGAGGGCGGGATCCCCGTATATGTCCTCGATCGGCGCATAGCCGGCGATGGAATCCGGTCCAAAGACCTGGACATCCGTCTCCTCCCCCGCGAGAAAAACGTCCCTCGCTTCCAGGAAGTCACTGAAAAGTCCGGCATCCTCGTATCCCTTAATATCGATATCCTGGTGGGCGATCTCCGCCAACCTCTCGATCTCCCGTTCGTCAAGAAAGCGGCCCATGACGAGGACGCCGCGGGCGGGCCCTTCGACCTGGCTGGTGAGGATGGGCTCCGCCGCCAGCAGCAACGGTCCCTCTTCCAGTTGCAGTACGCCGGATACTCCCTCCTCCGAGACGGCGGGCTCCAGCAGGACCGAGCCGGGGTGTAGCTGGTCCGCGAGATCGGGCGGCGGAGGGCGCTCTTCCCCACTCGGGAGGTCGATGCCGTTTTCGTATACCACGCCGCCCGCGGGATCGACGTACATGATGACGTTCAGCCCCAGGTTCTCGAGCACTTCGGGGGTGAGGTTGGATTCGACGTACGCCAGGTCACCATCCTGCATGAACCGGTAGGTGTCGTCCCAGAACGCCCAGTCTCTGCAGATAGTATCGATATGGGCGATCTCCTCGAGTAACACATTCTCGGCCTGGGCGACATCATGTTCGACGGTGTCCCTCTCCAGTTTGTCGTAGCTCCCCCGGATGTAGATCCAGGAAATGATGTTCAGGGACAGCAGCAGGGCGGCGAATACCGCCGCAACGACCAGCACCGTCTTCTTACGCAGCGACAATGGCCAACCTCCAGATTCTTTCCGATACCTAAACAGCGACTATCGCTATACATCAGGATACCAAGATTGCGGTCCATCTTCGAGGAGTATGGATGGCAGTGGAGTCCCCGTGGCCAGACCGGACCTCCGCGGGAAGAGCGGGCGCGAAATCCAGCCGGAAAAACCCTGGTTCTTATGCAAAAAGCGTGGACGAATGGAGGATGAGGATGGTCAACTCGGGCCGAGGGGTCAGGCCCGGAAAATGATCGTCCCGTTCCCTCGGCCTGGGTAAAAGCCACCCGCACTTCTCGCAGAAGAACCAAAAGCCTTATCCCCGAGGTTTACCATCCCAGAAATGGGAACGCATAAAGTGGGAGGGCGATTCCAGGAAATGGCATAACAGGACTACAAAAAGCCGCTCCATATGGGAAGGGAAGCTGCGAGCCGCGCCCTCGACATGGTCACATGGGACGCGGGGAGCTAACGGTGAAACCGGCCCGATCAGAGATGATCGGGCTTTATACATGAGGGATGAGATGACAGAAGAACGGAGGGGCGGAGGCAAGGAGCGCACGGCGCAGACCGGAGATTGGGCAGTTTTCGCGGCCGTGGCCGGAACTGATTCGGCATAGAGACCGCGGATAGGAAGCCATGTCCTGCATTCCACGGATTCTATCCATGTCTACTTGCCCCGACCTCTCTTTCGCCGTCCCCGGTCGGAAGGGTATCCACGTCGCGCCGACCGTCATCGGGCCCGAGGTACCGCCACAGGTGCAACCCGAGGTGGTGGGACAGCTGCCCACGACCGGCTGGAGCCAGCTCCCGCTGCTGCTCCTGGCCGCCGGGCTGTTCGTGCTCCTGGGGCTGATCGCCCTCACGCTCGGCATGGCGCAACTGCGCGGAAGCTGATTCAGCCCGCTACGATAGAGGGGCCCCGCGCGGGGCCCCTTTCCTCTTCCTCGTCTCTTGCGCCGGCCTTCCCCGTAAGCCGTACGGCAGCGACCGCATGCCGGCACGATCCTCCTCAGCTCTTCGCGGTTCTCTCCCTGATCAGCTCGTAGAGCTCGTTGCGGTGGAACTGGTCGAAGTCGTAATAGCCGCGTACCACGTCGAGGCGCGCGAGCTGAGCGCCCCCCTCCCAGAGCTGCAGGGTCTTGGCGTCACGCCAGTATTTCTCCACGTAGTAGTCGGTGACGTAACCGTACGAGCCCATCAGCTCCATGGCGCGGTTGGTGGCGTTGACCGCGGCGTCGCAGCAAAAGACCTTGGCGGTGGAGGCGCGGGAGAGCATGGCGGCCGCGTGGCCCTCGCCATAAGCCTCCGGGCGGTCGTAGATGTAGGCGGCGTTGACGTAGGCGTCCCTGCCCACCTGGATGCCGATGGCGATATCCGCGAGTATGGTGGCGCAGACGGTATGCTGCCTGATGGGTTTGCCGGCCGCGATCCTGTCCGTGGTGAAGGCCAGGACCTCGTCCAGCGTACCCTGGGCGATACCTATGGCCAGGGCGCCGGTGAAGATGCGCGCGAACACCTGGTTGTCGCGCAGCAGCTCCGCGTCCCCGCCCGGTCCGGAAGCCCGCCAGGCCTCGGGAACGCGCACGCCCTGGAGTTCGAAACGACCCTGCCGGCTTCCGCGCAATCCCGCCTTGTCCTCGAAACCGAGGAAGCGGAATCCCTCCGCCGGGGCCTCCATGTAGACGAGGGCCACACCTTCGCGGCCCAGGGAGGGGTCGGTGCTGCAGGCCACGCAGTAGGCGTCGGCCACACCCGCATTGGCCGGCCACACCTTCGCGCCGTCCAGCACCCACTTCCCATCCTCGGCCCTCGCCCTGCACCCTATCCCGGTCCCCATGAGATCGGGATTCTCTATGTCGCTCCCGCCTCCCGGCTCGGTCACCGCGAAACAGCCCGAGCGCACCTCGCCCTCCTGCGCGAAACGGGGAGCGAAATGCTCGAGCACCGCCCCGTTCCCGGCTCTCACTGCCGGCCGCATGGCCAGCATGCCGCCAGCCAGGGAAGAGAAGAGGGAAGCGTCTCCCCGGCCCATCTCCTCCGCCAGCAGGGACGTGGTCAGGGCCGACGAGAGGCCCATGCCCCCGTATTCCTCGGGCAGGAAACCGCCCTGCAGGCCGAGGGGGAGCAGTTTTCCCCGCATCTCCTCGAACAGCTTGTAATCGGAACGCGTGCTCTCGTCCAGCTCCCTGCGCACCGGCATGATCTGCTGGTCCACGAAGTCCCGTGTGGAGTTGACCAGCAACCTGTCGGAGGTGCTAAGCAGGTCCTGGACGAGCCTGTTCTCCTTACGTTCTATGGAAACCTGTGCCATGATAACCATCCTCCCCGCCGGCTCAGCCGGCTGACGATCCGTACGCCCGCGCCTTCATCTCCGCTGCCTTCACCTGCTTCGCATCTCCCGCATCGTCTCGTACAGATCATTCTCGTAGAACTGGTTGTAGCCGTAATAACCCCTGGCCACGTCCATCCTCCCCAGTTGCGCTCCCCCCTCCCACAACTGGACGATCTTGTTGTCCCGCCAGTACTTCTCCACGTTGTAGTCGGTGGCGTAGCCGTAGTTGCCCATGAGCTCCATGGCCTGGTTGGTGGCTTTCACCGCCATGTCGCAGCAGAAGACCTTGGCCACCGTGGAGCGCGAGAGCATGTGCTTGGAGGTACGCGAACCGTAAGTCTCTGGATGGTCGAACATGTAGGCGGCGTTGACGTAGGAGTCCCTCCCCACCTGGATGCCGATGGCGATGTCCGCGAGGATGTTGGCCGCGATGGTGTGCTGGCGGATGGGCTTCCCCGCCACTTTGCGTTGCGCCGTAAAGGCCAAGACCTCGTCGAAGGCGCCCTGGGCGATGCCCACCGCCCAGGCGGCGCTGAAGAGGCGGGCGAAGACGAGGTTGTCGTGCAGAAGCACCGCGTCCTCTCCCGGCCCCGCCGCGCGGTATTCCCTGGGGACGCGCACGTTGTCGAAATAGAAATCCCCCTCCCGGCTGCCGCGGAAGCCCGCCTTGTCCTCGAAGCGCCCGAAGCTGTATCCGTCTATGGGCACGGGTACGTAGATGAGCGCGATACCGTCGTCGCCCAGGGAGGGATCGGTGTTGCAGACCACGCAATACACGTCCGATTCGCCCGAGTTGGTGGGCCATACCTTGGCGCCGTTGATGATCCACTCGTCCCCGTCCAGGACGGCGCGGGTGTGTATCCCCCTGCCCTTCATGTCCAGGTTCTCGATGTTGCATCCCCCAGAGGGCTCGGTCATGGCGAAGCACGCGACGTAGGTCTCGCCGCCCGTGAAGCGGGAGGAAAAATCCTCCAGCAACGCCTTGTTCCCGGCGATCACCGCCGGACGGAAGGCCCAGGACCCACCCCCCAGGGCGGCCAC
>CAZQFX010000131.1:0-523 GCA_964592775.1 uncultured Actinomycetota bacterium | reverse complement strand
CGTCCAGGATCACGCAATAGGTGAGGGCGGATGTGAGGTTCCACCCCCCGTATTCCGGCGGGAGGAACGCGCCCTGGAAGCCCAGGTCAACCAGCTTTCTGCGCACCTCGTTCAGGAGCTCGAAGTCGCCCCGCGTACTGGCCTCCATCTCCTTGCGGATGGGCATGATCTCCCGCTCGACGAAGTCCCGGATAAGCCCGACGAGGAAGCGGTCGCCGGGGCTTACCAGCTCGTGCATGAACCTGTTTTCCCTGATCTCGATGGTAACCTCTTCCATACTCCCAACCCCCTTCCGCGCCGAGGCGCGATTAACGGAACCCCTCCCGTGCTATGCTAAAAAGCCTCGGCACTGCCCCGGCGGGCATTGCCGTAACGGACTACTTCCTTACTCTTCCCGGCCGCCGCGCTTTTGCCGCCCCCGCCTGTAGGGGACCCCCTTGCCTTTCTTCCCCGGCCTGGCCCTGGTCGGTGGGGGCATCCCCTTGCGCACGCCCCTGAACGCGTCGAGCCAGGAATCCCCCTA
>CAZQFX010000130.1:0-8054 GCA_964592775.1 uncultured Actinomycetota bacterium | reverse complement strand
CCCCGGCGGCTGCATGGCGCCCTCCGCTCCACCGAGGTAAACGGCGGCTTCCACGGAGGCCTGGCCGATATATTCGCGGCCTGAGCTGGAATCCATCCCTCGGGATACCGCCGGGAGATATGCTTCGGACCGGCCGCACGTGCTATCATCAGCGGATGGAGGCATCATCCCGCCCTATCTACCTGGACAACGCGGCCACCACCTACCCCAAGCCGGAGGCGGTCTACCGGGCCATGGACCGCTTCGCCCGCGAGGTGGGAGGCAATCCCGGCCGCAGCGGGCACCACCGCTCCCTGGAGGCCGGCCGCGAAGTGTTGCTGGCCCGCGAGGCGGTGGCGAAGCTGCTCGGCGTTTCGGACGCCTCCCGCGTGGTCTTCACCAAGAACGCTACCGAGGCGTTGAACGTGGCCATTCGGGGTGTGCTGGCTTCGGGAGGACATGCCGTCACCACCTCCCTGGAGCACAACTCGGTGTGGCGCCCCCTGCAGGCCCTGGCGGCAAGGGGCGCCGCTGCTTACACCGTCGTCGATTGCGGACCCGACGGCAGCCTGGACGTCTCCCGGCTGGAGGGTGCCATACTCCCCGAGACCCGCCTCATCGTCTGCACCCACGCGTCCAACGTCACCGGCAACCTGGTCCCGCTGGACGATATCGCCGCGCTGGCCGAGCAGCGCGGCATCCCCCTGCTGGTGGACGCGGCCCAGACCGCCGGCAGGTACGAGCTTTCCGCCGAGAGGATGGGCATCCAGTACCTCGCGTGCTCGGGGCACAAGGAGTTGTTCGGACCCCAGGGGACGGGCATCCTCTACATCGCTCCGGGATGGGAGATAGAGCCTCTCACCTACGGCGGGACCGGCAGCCGCTCCGAGAGCTCCACCCAGCCGGACGTCCTCCCCGACCGCTACGAGAGCGGGACCTTGAACGCCTTCGGCCTTGCCGGGCTCCGTGCCGGGGTTGAGTTCATCCTGGAGAAAGGCGTGGAGGAGATCCGGCGTCACGAAGACGAGCTAACGCGGCGCCTCTTGGACGGGCTCACCGGCATCGAGGGGGTGACCGTTTACGGGCCCCTGGAACGGGAACGCCGGGTGGGTGTGGTCTCCTTCAACCTCGAGGGCCTGACCTCATCCGAGGTGGCGTCGCGCCTGGACGAGGCTTACGGCATCTGCGTGCGTTCCGGCCTGCACTGCTCCCCCCTCGCCCACCGCACCACCGGCACCCTGGAGACCGGCACCGTACGCGCCAGCTTCAGCTACATGAATGTGACCGTGGATGTCGATTCCTTATTGGACGCTTTGCGGGAGATCGATAATACCATCAATACGGTCGCACCAGACCATGCCGATTAATATCGCCAGGCATCTACGAAATCGCCCCCTAGGGGGGCAGAGGTAGACGACTTGGCTTTCTCATAGAAGATAAATGTCTCTCCCTTACACTAAACTAGAAATTGCAGGGCGAATACATACGGAATAGGAGGGCTAGCGAACAAGAACCTCGACTTGGCAAACCTATAGGAAACCGCCCGCAAGTTCATCAAAGATATGGGCGGCAGAGAATTGGCCAATTTATAAAGTGGCCAATTTATATGGAGTAACCGACGGCAAGGCTGTTGGCACTTATATCGAGCACTCTTTTCACAGAGCATTGGAGGCCGTCTTCATATACGAAGCCGGCAGCTCGGCAAGCGGTATCGACTTCCCCGTCCTTGAAGTCGACCTGAAGGTTACTTCAGCCCGTCAGCCTCAATCATCTTGCCCCTTTAAGGCAGCGTCTTAAAAGTGTATGGATTGGGATATCATCTCCTTGTTTTCGTCTACGACAAGGAAGACGACCATGAGAATAGAGTCGCGCGGCTGAATTTCTCTCATGCAATATTCATCAACAAAGAGCATGCGGCAGATTATCAAACCACGCGAGGCATACTAGATATATTGAATAGAGATGGCAATAAGGATGGCATCATTGCGTTTCTTGAGGAGCGCAACCTCCCCCTCGAAGAAATCGGAAGGAATCAGCTAGCGGAACGGATACCGATTGAACCGCCAACGCTAGGTTATCTCACCGTTTCAAATGCACTTCAATGGAGACTGCAATATAGCCGTGTAGTAGCGATATCCGAAAGTGGCGGGAATGAGGGCGTTGAAAATATCTTAAATAATAGGTTAGAGAAAAGATGAGCCACAGGCAATTTGGCGATTTTCAAACACCACTCGCCTTAACGAAGCGCATTGTTGGTATATTATTTTCCGATAACTCGAACTATATACGAGTGCTTGAACCAACTTGCGGTACAGGCAACTTCATTCGAGGCATTATAGAATCGGGGGAGCGGCCGGCAGAAATCATTGGTATTGACATACAGGACAACAACCTGGATCAAGCAAGAATGATTGCTCCTCCTCATAGCATGAAGATCTCCTTTATCAAGGGTGATATCTTTACGATTTCCCCATCAAGAGACCTGAGTTGGGAAACTCAAGGCCCTCTATTAATTGTCGGGAATCCCCCATGGGTTACGAACTCCGAGATCGGATCTATAAATGGTGTAAACCTCCCCCCAAAGAGTAATTTCAAGAATCTCCGTGGCATTGATGCTCTAACAGGGCGATCCAACTTCGATATCGCGGAGTTCATCTGGTTAAAGCTGATTAACGAATTCTACAAGGAGCAGGCCGGCATTGCTCTACTATGTAAAACCTCTGTCGCACGAAATGTACTGCAATATGCACGGAATACTGGGCTCCCGATTGCGGGCGCGGAAATCAGGATGATAGATGCAAAAAAATGGTTTGGTGTTTCTGCGGAAGCCTGCCTTTTCAAACTCATTGCTAATGATGGATCAGCACCCTGCTACGAAGCGGAAATATTCGGCTCTCTTGACGCCAAGAATCCAGAAAGGATTCGAAGACATAAGAAACGATGTATCACTTATCCTAAACGCTATTTCTCCTGATAAGGTATTTATTGTTCATGACAACCTGAATACTACCAATGCCTTGGGATTCGTGTCATGAAGAACGATCCATAAAGGTCCTGCAAACCCAATACCATCCTCAATAAGAAAGAGCCCGCCACCATCGGCGCCTACGTCAACGTCGGGCAGGAGACCTAAATTATTGGAAATGTCATATAATATATAGGATTTCTATATCTATAGAGATTAAAGATTCGGGGACACCGGAACGTGAATAAGGGCGCGGCGGGAGGCCGCGCCCTTTCTTGATATAGCCTTATTCCGGCACGAAATACTGCATGTCCTGCAGGGAGCCGGTGGTCTCCTCCGCCCAGTGGACCTTGACGCGCATGCCCACGTGCACGTCCTCCGGTTTGGCCTCCTCCAGCACGCCCATGATCCAGGAACCGCAGCCGTCGAGCTTCACCACGGGGGCTATACGGGGCTCGTCCAGCGGGTTGCCGCGCACGTCGGCGTAACCGATGGTGAAGGTCATCACCTGGCCGTGGTCGCTGACCTCGGCCGGCTCGTCTATCCTCACGTGGCACTTACGGCAGTAGAAGGGGCCCGGCAGATAGACCATGCCGCATTCCCCGCACTTAATACCTGCTAGTTTCTTGTCCTTCATATTCTCGAGCATCAGCTTCATGCCCCTGCCCTCGATGTTGAACTTCAAGGTGGAGAGCTCCCACGCGCCGGTGACGATCTTGGTCTCTTCCATCTTCCCCCTCCTTATGCCTTCTTGGGCATATCGCCCAGGATGGTGATGGTCACGAACTGCATGAGGCCTCCCCAGCCGTGGGCCAGGGCCTTGTGCACTTCCTTCTCCACCTGGCGCTCTCCGGCCTGCCCCATGATCTGCAGCGCGCACTCCGTCACCCGGTTGAGGGCGGAGGTTCCTATGGAGTTGGTGCTCACCACTTCACCGGAGGCGTTCACGGGCATGCTGCCGTCCATCTCCAGCTCCCCCGCCTCCAGCAGCTTGTGGGCCTCTCCCATCTCGCATATGCCGATCTTCTCCAGGTACATGAGGGTCTGGTGGGCGAAACCGTTGTAGATCTCGACGTAGTCGATCTCCTTCCTGGGATCGACGATGCCCGCCCGCTCGTGCGCCTGCTTGGAGGCTATGATGGCCGGCATATGCTCCGCCGGGTCGGTGATCTGGCTCTCGATGAGGTTCGCGGTGGTGGCGTCGGAGGCGCAGTTGGCGACGGAGTGCACCCAGGCCAGCTTGTCGGCCAGCTCGCCCACCTTCTTCTCCGAGGCGAGGAGCATCGCGCACGCCCCGTCGGTGGGAGGATAGCAGTGCAGCTCGCGCAGGGGTTCGTAGAGGAAGTCCGAGGCGGCTACCTTGTCACTGCTGACCCCGTCGATGCGGCGGGCCTGGTTGGGGTTGAGGGCCGCGTTGGCGAGGTCTTTCGCCGCCACCTCGTCCAGCAGCTCCTTCGCATAGCCGTGCTTTGCCAGGTAGCTGTTGGCCTGCAGGGCCGCGGCCGGGGTTATCGCTTCAAGGGTGAGGCCTTCGGGGACCTCTACGCCGCCCAGCGCTACGTGGCTGACCGCATCGCCGAGATCGACGCGTCGTGACATACCGGGCACCCCTCGGGGCCGGAGCCCAGGACTTGCAGCCGCTTGATAATCGGTTTGGGCTGCCCCGGGAATAATCCGTTTACCTCTTCACCGCCAGGGCGGCCGCGGAGGAACCGCGGTGGAGGTCCCGGCGCGAGACGATGCGCGCCTCCAGGTCCTGCGCCAGCTTGAGCAGCCAGTTGGAGTAGGGGAAAAGGGTCTGCATGCCCTGGGTGTACTTGTTGCGGCCGCTGGTGATGCCGCCCCTCCACATGTAGTAGCGGATGATAGGGTGCACCAGCGTGGTGTACCCGGTGCGCCTCAGGGTCTCGAACCCGCTCTCCGCCAGGAGCACGCCGATCTCTCCCATGGTATAGCGGCGCAGGTGGCCGGCGAGGCAGTCGAAATCGTTGTAGAGGTGGGCCCCTATCGGCAGGGTCACCAGGAGGTACCCTCCCGTCCTCAGCACCCTGTTCAGCTCCCGGAAGGCCGGGAGGTCCAGGCGAAGGTGCTCGATGACGTCGAGGCAGGTCACCAGGTCGAACGCCCCGTCGTCGTAAGGCAGCTCGTAGATGCTGGCCTCCCGCACGGAATGGGTGCCGCGAATATTGCAGTAGTGTATGGCCTCCTCGGAGTAGTCGCAGCCCTCGACCCGGCCGTAGGCGTCGAGGAAGGCGAAGTTGCCGCCGGTCCCGCAGCCCACGTCCAGGATCCGCCAATCTCCCGGCGGGTGTACTCCCGCGATGAGGGCTCCCAACACCTTGCGCCTGCCCAGGAACCACCAGTGTTTTTCCTCCCTCTGGTAGATGGACGAGTAGGCGGTCTTATCGAGTTTCATGTATCCCGCTCCTCAAGGGTTCGGCGGTTTTTCCAGCTTCATGTGTTCCTCTCCTCAGGCACGCGAGAGGGCGTCGTGCGGGCTGGCCTCGGCGCAGCATAAACAGGCTATGCGCTTCCCCGCATCGATGAAGGGCAGCGCCCTGACCATTACCACCGCATTCACGAATCACGCTATGCTCCCCCCTTCCGGATACTCCGGTATGCAAAGGGAAAGACCTGCCCTGAAAATACACGCTCAAATACTATATGTTGTGCCACCGGTCGCTGAAGATTTTCATACTCCGTGGTGTCGCGGCCGCGCGACATGGACGACTGACCCCGTTACAGGTTGGAGATGATTCCCTCGTAGCCTTCCACCAGTCCGGCCACGATCTCCTGCGCGCTCTTCAGCTCCGTGATCATCCCCGCGACTTGGCCGCTCATGAAGGACCCTTCGTCCAAATCGCCCTCCAGGCACGCTTTCACGCTGCGGCCGGAACCGATCATCTCCTGCATCTTCTCCTGGGACCAGCCCTCCCTCTCCGCCTGCAGGATCGTCTCCGCCAGCTTGTTCTTGAGCACGCGCACCGGGCCGAAGGCCCTCCCCGTGATCACCGTGGAGCGGTCGTCCGCCGCGAGGATGAGCTCCTTGAAGCGCGGGTGCGCGGGGCTCTCGCGTGAGGTCAGGAAGCGCGTACCGAGTTGCACGCCCTCCGCCCCCAGGGCGAAGGCCGCCGCCATGCCGCGCGCGTCGGCGATGCCGCCCGCCGCTACAACCGGTACGTCCACGGCATCGACGACCTGGGGCACCAGGACCATGGTGGTTATCTCGTCGAAGCCGTTGTGGCCCCCGGCCTCGTAGCCCTCGGCCACGATGACGTCCGCCCCCGCCTCCTGCGCCTTGCGGGCCATACGCACGTTGGATACCACGTGTACGACCTTCATCCCCGCTTCCTTCCCCCGCGATGTGAAGGTCATGGGATTCCCCGCCGAGGTGGTGAGCACGGGCGCTTCCATCCGTACCGCGGCCCTGAAGATTTCCTCGGCATAGGGGCTGAGGATGGGTATGTTCACGCCGAAGGGCTTGCTCGTGAGTTCCCGCGTTTTTCGTATCTCCTCCGCGATGGTCTCCTCGGGCATGCCCCCGGCCCCGATGACGCCCAACCCTCCCGCCTCGGAGACGGCGGCCGCCAGGCCCGCGTCCGTTACCCAGATCATGCCCCCCTGCAATATAGGGTATTCTATTCCCAGCACCTCGGGGATCCTGCTCTTCATGCCCGCTCTTCCTCCTTTTCTTACAGCCTTGGCCGTGGCTTCCTCCTCACTGAAGTCGCGATCATCCCCCCTCTTCTTTCGGGCCTGGACCCATTCGGAGAAGGGCGGCTTGCCGGCTTCATGGGATCTTCCCGCCTGGATGCCCTTCTCCGGCTCAAGCCGAGAAGACGGTGTTGGCGTCGATCAGCTCCGATGTCCTCTCCCGGCACCAGTCCTTTATCTCCGCGCATAGGGAGGAGCCGGACATGAACTCCGCCAGCTCGGTCCCGCTCCCGAAGGAGCGGCCCACTATATCAACGCACTCCAGCGACCCGTACTTCCTGGCGAACTCGCGCGCGAACGGATAGGCGATCGACCACAGCCCCGGCTCGCGGCGGCCACGGAAGAGACCGGCATTGCCCTTGAGAGTGGGGATGAGGGTCCCCACTAGGCCCTCCTTCTTGGGATCGATGCCCCAGATGAGACCAATGGACATCAGGGCCCCCGCCAGTGCCCCGCATAGTCCGCCGGAGAGCCCGATGCCGCCGTCGAAGGCCAGCGAGAGTTGCTCGAGGAACAGGCTGCCGGAACCCATGTCGTCACGCACGCCCTTTATCACCTCGGCGGCGCAGAACCCCCCGCTCGACGCCAGCCTCTCGTCGATGCCGGTCACCTCGCCACCGCCATCCAGGGGGCAATTCATGAGCCCAAGCAGGTGCGACGCGGCCGCGCCGATGTGGTTCACGCACCGGGTGACGACCTTGCCCGTGAATAGGTAGTTGAGAATCCCGTTTATTTCCTTTATGTCAGCGCCGCAGCGTTCGCGGCATAGGGTGCTGCCGTACTTCTCCTCGAACCAGCCGGTGTACTCGCGCAGCCTCTCGTAGAGCGCCTCTCCCTTTCCGGCCTCGCCGGAGAGGACGTCCGCCAGGTGGGCAAGGACGATGGCCATGCACCCTCCGGATACCACCCCACAGGTCGAGCCCCCGTTGGCGCCCCCTCCCGCCAGCGGGCAGGAAGCCCGCACAGCCGTGCGCTCCGACACACCCATGTACCCTGCCAGGGTACCGTATGTCGCCTGCATTCAGTTGAGGTAGGTCAATATGCGAACGCGCGCGAAAGTGGATATCCCTTTGTGCACGATCTCGTCCATGGCCACCTCCGTATTGCATCACCCTGGAAGTAAAGCGACAGGGTTATTATAACCAGTTTTGCCGGGGTCAGCCGCGCCTCGCCGCATATCATGTCCAGGATGTCCCAGTAACAGGTATCCTTGCGGAAGATGCGGCTGTAATCCTCCGCCACTTCCTACCACCTGCCCGCGTCCACCATAGCTCCCTTCCTCGCGGTCCGATTATCACCAGCCGTCATGGATTTTCGTTTTTATGGAATTGGAGCCTGTTGTATCGGAACTTCCGCGCCGCTGACGACCTAATTCCCAAATAATTGCAGGTAAAAG
>CAZQFX010000129.1:0-8156 GCA_964592775.1 uncultured Actinomycetota bacterium | reverse complement strand
ATAGAAGAAGTCCTCCAGCGAATATAAGGATGTAGAGAAAATAACCCAATAAATAACGCCAATAGGAATGAAGCGCATCAGGTAGGTCTGCGAAGCTTGCTTTCTTCGTAGCGGAGAGGCAAAGCCCGATCTTGATGAATACCGTATTGACAATCGCAATCAGAAAGAACGATATGAAGGTCGCTAGATCAAAGAAGCCCGAGCCTCTCTCCAAGTAGGCTCTTTGCGAGTAGTGGAGAAAGTCCAGGGGCAGCGAGAAGATCAGCATGGCTGTCAGCAGGAAGACGAGGTTGCGCTTAACGTCGCGAAAGGCGGAGCGCCAGATCTCGCGGATGGAAAACGCTTCTTGACCCATGAAACGGCGCCTCTCTCGATATTCGATGAAGCATATCAACCCCATTACTGATAGCTGATTTTAGGATACCAGGATCCCATGTGCAACAGGAATCCGGGACTTCCAGGGTTTAACTTCTTTCATAAGGAGTGCCGGGGCGTGTCGACCAGTACGGGTACAATTCATCCACCGCACCGGGCACGGCATCGGTCTGACCACCCACGAGCCGCCCCACATGGTCGAGGGTGAGGCCCATCCGCTCGAGCCGGGCATGTGCTTCTCCATCGAGCCCGGCATCTATCTCGCCGGGCGCTTCGGCGTCCGCATCGAGGACATCATCACCGTTACCGGGGACGGCGGGCGGCGCCTGAACAACACCATACGCGAGCTGCAGATCGTCGGGTAATCCCGTTCTGTATTGTGGATGGGCCGGGAAGCGCCTGCGGGTGAAACCGTATGTAACCTCTACATTCGCACCAGCACTCCAATCGGCGACATCTCCCCTGCCGGACTCTTCCTCTTCTCGTGGCCAAGGCGGTAGTTGTCATGCCGCCGGTTCAATATCCAGGCTGGGACGCAAGTTCCGGTTCCGTGGAGTAGAATCGTCTTATGCCCAACTACAAGCTGGTCCTCGCCTATGACGGGACGGAATACAACGGATGGCAGAAACAGCCCGGGCTTCCCACGGTGCAGGGCGTGCTCGAGGAGGCGTTGAGGCGCGTGGCGGATATGGCGTCCCCCCTGTACGCGGCGGGCAGGACCGATGCCGGCGTGCACGCCCGCGGTCAAGTGGCGAGTTTCATGGCTTCGCTGAGACCGACTCCGGAAAGGCTGCCCACCGCCCTGAACTCATTCCTCCCCCGGGACATCGTGGTCAGGGATTGCGAGGAGGTCGGCGAGGGATTCAACGCGCGCAGGAGCGCCCTGGCCAGGGAATACATCTACAACATCTGCAGGAGCGAATACCCGTCCCCGTTCGACCGCAGGTACATGTATCACTATCCCGGCGGCCTGGACGAAGCGAAGATGCGCGATGCCCTCCGTACGGTCGTGGGGGTGCATGACTTTGCCGCTGTCTCACGCCGCGAGATGGGTAAGTCAAGCGTGAGGGAGGTCTATGAGGCGGAGTTGTTGGAGGGTGAGGGCAGGCTGGCCATCAGGGTCAAGGCCAACGCCTTCGTGTGGATGATGATGCGCATGTTGTGTGGCAGCCTCCTGGAAGTGGGAAGGGGAAGATGGCCCGTGGAGCGTTTTCGGGAGGTACTCGAGAGTGGGGACAGTTCCCTGAGCGGACCAGCGCTGCCGCCCCACGGCCTCTTTCTCGAGAAGGTCTATTATGTTCGTGCCGCTTCCTGAGGGATGTCGAGCCGGATGTCGGGGGAGCCGAGGTCGTAAGGTTCCATGGTGAAGACGACGCGGTAACGCTGCAGGCTCTCCTGGGGATCGAACCCCGCCACCTCGAGCCGCAGGCAGACGGGAGGGGCGGAAACCTCCGCGATCCACAGGCGGCAGTTCAGCTCGTAATCCAGGGACGAGAAGTACGACCAGGCGCGTTCGTTCACGGCTTCGCGCGCCTTGCCGCTCCCCAACTGCAGGAGATAGCGTTCGCAGATCTCACCACCCCGCTCCTCTTCGCCCTCCAGGGCGACGGAGCCGAAGGATGACACGAGCTCGAGAAGATACCGGGGGTCGTAAAGGGGGCTGGGTATATCCTGCGCGGTTACCGGACGCCAGGCATCCCCCTCCTGCAGTAAGAACTCCTCTACAACGGAGGCCAGCACGAGGTCCTGCTCCCCTTCGGGAGACGTGCGCGTTATGGATACCGAGAAGTCGCCCTCCAGGAACGACCCCTCGCCCTTTTCGTCCCCGTATACGCTCTGGCCCGATACGCCGATCAAGGTCTCGAGATGCGTGCGGTAACGGAAAGCGTGCTGTTCTTCGAGGCGCTCAAGCGAAGAGTCCACCTCGTCCTGCCAGGCCGCTTCGCCGTCGCGGGGCTGGGTGCCACAGCCGGAGACCCCGGCCGCGAGCAGGGCCGAGACAAGGAACAGGGCGGCGCAGCGGATCACGGCCGTCATCGGGAGCGTATCACCGCCAGCACCTCGTCGCGTTTCTCCTCCATGAGCCCGCGGGTGCGGGCCTCGAGGTTGAGGCGGATCAAAGGCTCGGTGTTGGAGGGGCGCACGTTGAACCACCAGTGGTCGAACTCGATGGTAATGCCGTCAAGGCGGTCCTGCCTGCCGCTCGCGTAGGTCTTCGCTATCTCCTCGAGCTTGGCGGGTATATCCTCCACGCGGCTGTTTATCTCCCCGGAAGCGTAATATTTCTTGAAGGGTTCGAGGATCTCGGATAGTGGCTTTCCCTCCAAGCTCACTATCTCCAGCACGAACATGGCGGCGATGAGCCCGGAGTCGGCCCGGTAGTTGTCGCGGAAATAGTAGTGGCCGGAGTGTTCCCCCCCGAAAACGGCGCCGCTCTCCGCCATGGTCTGCTTGATGAAGGAATGCCCCACTCGTTCCCGGATGGGCGTCCCGCCGTATGCGCGGATGGTCTCGGGCACCACCCAACTGTTGATGCAGTTATAGATGATGTTCTCGCCGGGATCTTTCTGCAGGATGCGCCGCGCGACCATGGCCGTGGTAAGGGAGCCGCTCACCGCTTCCCCTGTATCGTCCACGAGGAAGACGCGGTCGGCATCCCCGTCGAAGGCCATGCCCAGGTCCCCTCCCGCCTCCAGCACCCATCGCGAGAGCAGTTCTATGTTCTCGGGGTTTATGGGATCGGGCTGGTGGTGGGGGAATGAGCCGTCGAGCTCG
The DNA here is from genome assembly GCA_964592775.1 of uncultured Actinomycetota bacterium. Taxonomy (GTDB): domain Bacteria; phylum Actinomycetota; class Geothermincolia; order Geothermincolales; family RBG-13-55-18; genus SURF-21. The sequence continues at coordinate 5,006 of CAZQFX010000129.1, read as the reverse complement.
AAGCAGTGGGGCACCAGTTCGCACGGCAGGCGCTCGAAAAGGGCGGGCAGGATCAGGCCCCCCATGCCGTTGCCGGCGTCGGCCACCACTTTCAGGGGCCGCAGGGCGGAGACGTCAATGAATCCCAGGACGTGCTCGACGTAGCGGGGGAGCAGGTCCATCTCCTGCGAAGCGCCTTTGCGCCCGGGTTGCGGGAACCCGCCCGCGAGGACGAGCTCCCTTATCTCCGCGATGCCGGTGTCCGAGCTGATGGGCCCCGCCTTGCGCCGGCAGAGCTTGAGCCCGTTATACTCCTTGGGGTTATGGGAGGCAGTGAACATGGCCCCCGGCCGGTCGAGCATGCCGGAGGCAAAGTAGAGCATATCGGTGGAGCACAGGCCGATGTCCACCACGTCCGCCCCCTGGTCCGTGGCCCCCGCGATGAACTCCCTGGAGAGGCTGGGCGAGGAAAGCCGCATGTCCCGCCCCACGACTATCTCCTCCTCGCCGAGGAAAGCCACGAAAGCCCTTCCGGTCAGGTAGGCTACCTCTTCGTCTATCTGCCCGGGGTAGATGCCGCGCACGTCGTATGCCTTGAAGATGCCGGCGTCGATCTCTCTCATGCTGCGCCTCCCTTTATAACATGATAGGATTCTATCACAGCCGTGCGGAAGGGCGGAGGGCGGCACGGGGCGAAGAATTCGCGAAAGGCCGCCTGCGCAGTATCCCGCTCGTGGTGGGGTGAAGTCCTTTGGACTTCACGCGAGAACTCGAAAAAAAGGTTTTCATGGCGGAAACGGTAAACCTTGACGACGTGGTGGTCCTGGAGGAGAGGGATCCCGGAGGCATGCTCGCGGCCATCGAGTCTTTCTCCAAGCAGTGCTCGGAAGCCCTGCGCCTGGGCCGCGACATGACGGATATGCCGTCCTCCGAGGGATTGAAGCGCATAGCATATATAGGCATGGGCGGTTCCGCCATAGGCGGGGACATCCTGCGTTCTCTCCTCGAGGAATCCGCCGGCATGCCTATCAGCATACATCGCTCGTACCGCCTGCCCAGCCTGCTGAACTCCGGCACCCTTGCGGTCTTCGCGAGCTATTCCGGCAATACGGAAGAAACCCTCTCGGCCCTCGACGATGCCCTCTACCTGGGGTGCAGGGTGATAGCCCTGACCACGGGAGGGGCGCTGCTGGAGAAAGCGCGCGGATACCGTTTTCCCGCCGTCATCGTCCCGCCGGGCCTGCAGCCGCGCGCGGCACTCGCCTATCTGTCCCTCCCCGCGGCGGCGGTGATGGAGAAGATGGGGTTGATACAGGGTTTCACCAAGGTAGCCTCCGAGGCGGTCGATTTCCTGCGGGAGAAGAGGGAGGACTGGGGCCGCCTGACTCCCGCCAGCCGCAACTTCGCCAAGCGACTGGCCGTGCGACTACATGACAGGATCCCCGTCATCTACGGCACGGAAGGCCCGCTCTCCGTCGCCGCCTACCGTTGGAAGTGCCAGTTCAACGAGAACTCCAAGATCCCCGCCTTCTGCCATACCCTCCCGGAGATGAACCATAACGAGATCGTGGGATGGCACGAACTGAACGACCTGACCAGAAAGGTCGAGGCCGTCTTCCTGGCCGAGGAGGGCGATACCTCGCGCGTCGCCAGGCGCGTGGAGGTGACCGCAGAACTCCTGCAGGAAAAAGTGGGGGGAGTGACCGTTATCCACGTGGGCGGGCGCACGCGCACGGAGAGGCTGTTGAGCGCCATCCACCTGGGGGATTTCGTCAGCGGCTACCTGGCCCTGCTCAACGGCGTCGACCCCACGCCGGTGGAGAGCATAGCGTTGCTCAAGGAGCGCATGGCCCAGGAGGGCCGAGACGGCTGACGCGCTCATGGAAGCGGGCAAAGCCCGTGGGCGGCCGGTGGAAGGAAGCGTGCTCGCGGCGGTATCCGGGCCTGCTTACGAAACCGTGGCGAAACGATTGTTCTTGGAGGTGTACTCGAAGGGAGGAGAACATGGCGCCGGTATACGGCACGGATGAATGGGAGGCTGCGTACCAGGAGATCCTGCAGAGGAGGTTGCGGGAGCAAGCACCACCTTATATACAGGGCACGCCGGAGTGGATAGATGCCTACGAGAAATCGATCCAGGGTGACGCCACGTACAAGGAGGTCGCGGCGGGATGGGAGGGAACGGTGGTCATCCACTCCCTGGCCGAGCCCGGCCTGGGCATCGAGTACGATTCTTACATCCTCATGGACCTGTGGCACGGGGATTGCCGCAGCATAAGGCCAGCACCGCCCGAAGTAGGTGAGGCCGCGGATTACGTTCTCACCGCTTCCTACTGGACTTGGAAGGCGACGAACACCGGTGAGCTGGATACAAACAAAGCCGTCATGCAGGGAAAGCTCAAGCTCAAGGGGGACCTCGGCAAGATCGTGCGCTACAATCAAGCCGCATCACGGCTCACCGAGCTTTCCGCACAGGTGGGAGGCCGCTTTTTCGACGAGCTCAGCCTCGAGGAGCAGGAAGAGATGAGGCTGCTCAGCGAGGAAATGATCGAAAGACTGATGTAAAGGTACCGGAAGAACCATACCTGGCGAAAAAGACCCTGTCTCAATACCTGGCCAGCCGCACATCGCCAACCCCGTAAGCGCGCAACGTCCGGGGCGCATCCCATACCCAGCATCGGTACCCATGCGGCCGCCGCCGGATGCATGTTCCTCGCCTTGCCGTCGAACAATATACCGTTGTAGAAATATCGGGTTCTGGCCGGAAGGCAACATGGCTGCCCAAGATTCCTGGAGAAGGACCTGGCATATAAGGCTTCAGCTTTTGTCCAAACGTAACGATTCCTTAACAGGCGGTTAACAACCGTGCTCTTCAATGTTAGCAACGCTAATATTCGGAACCGGATGGATGCGTGGTGCGGTCAGATGTCGAGAGTCCGCCTGCGGGCGAGGAGTCAGGAGTTGATCGGGATATGAAGGGAAGAACGGGAGGCAGGCCGGCGTTCTTGTTGGCAGTGGTCATCTGCATGGGAGTGCTGGCATCGATGGCGGCATCCTGTGGCGGTGAACGGCAACCCGCCCAGGCCGAGGGGGATGCCCAGAAGTATCCCCCGGGGACGAGCGAGGAGATGCTCACGCAGACTACGGGAAGCGGGGATCTTGCCCTGGAAGGCGAAGAAGCGAAGGCGGATGAGCAAGCCGGCAAGGAGGAGGATTCACAGCGGGGATCGGGATCGGGCACGACACCCGTCGCTTCGGTCGAGCTGGCGGGCGCACGCTTCACGGTGGTCGAGGCCACGCGCCAGAACTCCAACGCGGACGTGATCACCTCCGGCCAGAGGGAGGTCCCAGGCGATTATTACGAGATAGAACTAATGATCGAGAACGTAGGCGACGACCTCGTGGACCTCTCCGACTATTCCTTCCGTATCTGGAGTGAAGGCATCGACGCCGATCAGCACGAGGAATACTACGGCATGAACGGGACATTCGGGAAGTACGAAACGGAAAACATGATCTCCGGCGTCCTCCTCGACTATACGACCCTGCAGCCCGCGGCTTACGTGCTCAAGATAGGCGAAGCGGCGGACGGGGTTTTCCTCTTCTATGACCTGAACCCCAAGAGAACGGCCCGCAACGAGGCGGTCAGCAAGGAGGGGACCAACCTGGTCATCCGCAAGACGCGGGGAGAGGATGCCGGGGAGGAAGCAGAGATCAACCTCTCCGGCTATCCGGACTAGGCGGGGACGGGGATGCGCATGCGCTCGATAAAGAGAGGTTTCCGGAGCTTCCGGCGCCATCCCGCCGGCAACCTGGTGGTGGTGCTCCTGCTCTTCGTCTGCCTCGCATTCTCCCTTTCCATGCTGGCGGTGAAGCTGGCCGCGGACAGTCAGACCAGAACGGTGAAGGAGAGGGTGGGGAACTACGGCGAGGTGCGATCGAGCTCTGGCTTCATGATGTCCACCTTCGAGTCGGAGCGCCAGAAGAGCGAGGCGGAGAGGGCCAAGGAAGCGCGCGGGCTTTCCGAGGAAGAGGAACTGGAGGAGAGGGCGAAGACGCTGGTGCCGGAGGAGCTGGCCGACGGGTTTTCCCGCGACCCCTACATCATCACCTACGACAAGGTGCTGACGTCGGGCGTGACCATGCCCGGGCTGAAGAACGTTGAACTGGCTTCAATGCTCGGTTTCAGCAAGGAGATCAAGGAGAGCGCGGCCGCCTCGGGCATAACAGAGAACACCTTCGTCTTCGAGGGCAACACCAACGGCGCTTCCGCCTCCGAGTTCCTGAACGGGGACAAGAAGCTCATCGCCGGCAACTTCTACACCTACGCCGACTACCTCGCGGGAAATGGGGTGGTGCTGGTGGAGAAGAACCTCGCGGACGAGAACGAGCTGGAGTTGGGGGACACGGTGACCGCCACCATCACCGGCGAGAGGGGCAAGGACGCGGAGGTGGAGCTGGAGATCGTGGGCATCTACGAGACCGTGGAAGCGGAGCGCCAGAGCCAGGGCGGCTCCTTTGCCAGCTTCAACCCGGCGGGCAACAAGTTTTTCGCCCCCCTATCGGTGGTGCAGGTATTGAACGCCACGCCGGGTTACGTGGAGCTGGGCTCATATTATTTCGACAACGTCGACCATACGGAAGAACTGCGTCAGGCCTTCCTGGAGAAGGCGGGCGGAGAGGAGCAATACGAGTTCGTGACCGATTTCGCGGATTACGAGATCATCTCCGACCCGCTGCAGAAGGTGGGCAAGACCTCGGTGATAGGGCTCGCGGGAGCGCTGGGGGCATGCGCGCTCATCATCCTCCTGGCCATGGCCATCATCGTCGGCGGGCGCACGCGGGAGCTGGGCGTGCTCAAGGCCATCGGAGCGACCGACAGCCAGGTGATCGCGCAGTACGCCGCGGAGGTCATCTGCATCTGCCTGGTGTCCATCATCCTGGCCACGGGAGCGACGGCCCTCGTCAGCCAGAAGATAGGCGACTGGCTGCTCTCCGGCAACGAGCCCAACCAGGCGCAGCAGGAA
>CAZQFX010000128.1:0-8278 GCA_964592775.1 uncultured Actinomycetota bacterium | reverse complement strand
GAGATGATCTGCAGCGCCTCTTCGGGGTTCCAGAACTTCTGCAGTATGGTGGTCCCTCCCCCGTAGAAATTGGGCATGGTGATGATGTTCAGGCCCCCGGAGTGGAAGAGGGGGATGGCGACCAGGGATACGGAATCGATATCGAAGAGCAGCTCGAGGTGGTCGTTGAAGGTGTTCCAGAAGGTCTTGCGGTGCGGGAGGACCGCCCCTTTGGCCCTGCCGGTGGTGCCGGAAGTGTACATGATGAGCTGCGGGTCCTCCATATCCGGCGGCTCGGGGACCGCGGGCTCGTCCTCGCCGAAGCCGGATATCCACTCCTCGTAGTCCCGCGCGAAATCGGGGACGGTATCCCCCACCACGGCCACGATATCCAGGGGCCTGCCGCACAGCCCGAGCAGCTCGCCCATGGCGGCGGCGAACTCAGAGTGGAAGAAAAGGGCGCGGGTGTCCGTGTCCTCGAAGATATCCCCGAGCTCGGCCGGGGTGAGCCGGAAGTTCAGGGGGATGAATATCAACCCCAGCTTGGCGCACGCGAAATAGACCTCCATGAACTCCACGCAGTTGAAGAACATCCCCGCTACGCGGTCCTGCCGCGCGATGCCCGCCGCGAGCAGGCCTCCCGCGACCCGGTTCGCCCGGCGGTTGAGTTCCCCATATGTTATACAAGCACCGCCGCCGATAAACGCGGCCTTGTCTCTGGTTTCGGGAAATACCGCCCTCTTGAGTGCCCAGTTGCCTACGTTCATACGTCTCACCCCCCTGATCTATTCCCATATAATGGGAATGCTTGACGCGGTGACGCCGGACGCCGCCGCTGCCCGCGAGATTGCGGCGGTGGATGCGGGTTCGCCGCCGGGATACGAAGCGGCAACGGAGCGGACTCCCTTGCCTCGCAAACCCCCGGCTCATGCGGCGGGCATCGGACAGCCGCTGCACAGCATTATGTAATATCGTTCACTCCGTGTAAAGTTATAAAATTCACGTAGGCTAAAGTAAGAATCGGGGAATCTGCGGGCGCGAGAAACAAAATAGGGCGTATATAAAGGGAAAACGCGCATGCGCGCCTCGCTTTACAGCCCGTTGAAGCTCTGCTAATATCGTTGATATTCAGTCGCGGCAATCACCACGCCGATCGAGAGGGGGGTCGCATGAACGAGTTGATCGAAGTGGGGAAGTTCGTCTGCGCGCTGGACTACGAGGGGCTTCCCGGGGAAGTGATCGAGGCGGCCAAGGTGCCCATCATCGACTGCATGGGAGTCACCGTCGCCGGGCTGGAGGACGGCTGCTCGCGCATCGCGGCGGAGTGGGTGGAGTCCATGGCCTGCAAGCCGGAGGCCACCATTCTCTACGGCATGGCGCGCAGCTCGGCGGCCTGGGCGGCCCTGGCCAACGGGACCGCCGCGCACGCCCTCGATTTCGACGACGTGAGCTTCAGGATGATGGGGCACCCCTCCGTCGCACTGGTGCCGGCGATAATCGCCCTGGGGGAAGTGCTCTCATCCACGGGAAGGGACTGCCTGCTCTCCTACGTGGCGGGCCTCGAGGTGGCGGCGAAAGTCGGCGCCGCCCTCGGCGGTAACTCCTACATGCTGGGGTGGCACCATACCAGCACGCTCGGCGCCCTGGGGGCGGCCGCTTCCTGCGGCAAGCTCCTGGGCCTGGACGAGGAACGGATGGCCTGGGCCCTCGGCATCTCGTGCTCCCTCGCCAACGGCCTGCGCGCCAATTTCGGGACCATGACCAAGCCCCTGCACGCGGGGATGGCGGCGATGAACGGTGTCATGGCGGCCCAGCTCGCAGCCAGGGGTTTCACCTCCAATCCCGACGCGCTCTACGGCGAGAACGGCTTCGCGCGAGCCTTCTCCGACGACGCCGAGAAAGCGCAGGAGCTGTTGGACACGCTGGGCGAGCCCTACGAACTGCTCGACCCCGGTCTCTCCTATAAGCCCTATCCCTGTTGCCGCGGCCCCCAGGGCGCCATCGACGCCGCGCTGGCGGCGCGCGAGGAAGCCATTGCTGGAGGAGGTATCGCGGCTGACGACATCGAGAAGGTCGCATGCAGGGTGCCCGGCTGGCTGCGCTCGGTGTTGACCTACCACGAGCCGCGGACAGGCACGGAGGGCAAGTTCAGCCTGGAGTTCTGCGTCACCTCGGCGCTCCTTGAGGGAAGCGTGGGGGTGGGGCAGTTCCGGGACGAGGTGGTCACCTCCCCTCCAGTGGTGAGGACCATTTCCAGGTTCGACTGGCAGGACCTGGAAGGGGACCTCTCCAGCCCCTTCGCCTCCGAGGTGACCGTGACCCTCGCGGGCGGGCGCACGGCCTCGGGCAAGGCGGAGAAGCCGCTGGGGGAACCGGGGAACCCCATGAGCGCGGAGCAGATCGACGGCAAGTACCTGGAGTGCGTGGGAAGCATCATCGATGCGGATGCGGCGCGGCGGACCCTGGAGATGCTCCGGGGCCTGGACGCGCTCGACGACGTCAACGAGCTGATCGCGGCATACAAGGCCTGACGTGACCCCTCTAGCGTATGGGGACGGGGATGGGGCGGCTGCTATTTGAACGTCATTGCGATGAGCCGAAGGCGAAGAAGCAACCCCGAAGCGCCCTCTCATCTCCTCGCGTGCTTGTATGGATATATGACCACTTTCGTTCGTCGTCGCTCACGATGGCGTTCCGGTTTCGCCCGTGAGACCCAGCTTTTCCCTGATGTAATCGGCGACCTGGGTGATGTAGGTGCCGGAGATGAAGACCTCGGACACCCCCATCTCCTTGAGCCTGGGCACGTCCTCCTCGGGGATTACCCCTCCCACCAGGACCATCTTGTCCCCGATGCCCTTCTCCCGCATGATGGCCATGAGGCGCCGCACGATATTCAGATGGGCGCCGGAGAGGATGGACAGCCCGATGGCGTCCACGTCCTCGTCCAGGGCGGCGTTGGCGATCTCCTCGGGCGTCCTGCGCAGGCCGGTGTAGATCACCTCGAAACCGGCGTCCTTGAGGCCATAGGCGATGACCTTTGCTCCCTGGTCGTGCCCGTCGAGCCCGGGCTTGGCGACCAGAGCCCTCACCTTCCCTCTCTCCGCTGTCTTTGCCAAACTCTTACCCCCCTCTTCATCTCATGGGCCAAGCACACCATAATCATAAGTGGTGTACTCAGGACTCCCTTAACCATTCCCTCCCTTACATACGGTTCATCTCCAGGAATGCCGATCGCGCCATCCTCCGTCATCGTTTCACTCCCATATGGGGTTGCACTCCAGCAGGCGGACCGGAATCCGCGTCTCCCGTTCTATGTCGAGATAGGTCCGGCCGGTGAGGTCCCTGCCCCAGCCGCTGATGTGGAACGGCGACGACGGGATGACCACCAGGTCGGGCCGGGCCTCCGCCCCCCCGGCGTATGCGCGGACGAAGTCGATGAAGTCCTGCACCACCAGCAGGTCTCCGAGCATGATGTTTCCGCCGAAGAAGCGGTTCTCCGGCACGCCCAGCCTCAGGCGGGCACCCCGAGGCAGCAAGAGGGGACGTTCGCGCAGGAGCTGCTCGAGGGTGGGCCGCACCAGGGCGGAGGTGAGGAAGAGCGCCTCGCGCGCCCCGCTCTCGCGCACCAGCGCCTGCAGCCTCTCCAGTTGGCTCTCGCGCAATCCGGCGCCCATGAACACCGCGCCGAGGTGGGTGCCGGTGGCGGGGTCGAAGGGATAGTCCCAGTCCCCGGCATCCAGGGCGAGCTCGACCTCCCGCCCCCTTCTGCTCACGCCAAGGGCGACATCGCTTGCCCCGCTCTCCCGCAGCAGGGACAGGAGGTCCCTGGCCTGCGGCCTGCTCCTCACCGGGATGCCGTTGACCGCCGTTATCACGTCGCCCGCCGCGAGGCCACAGCGCGCCATGGGAGAATCCCGCACCACGCCGATGACCTCGGCCTGATTCTTGCGCGGCCGCGTCAGGTTCTCCTCGTAGAGGGATGGGCTGACGACGACGGGGCAGGCGACCTCCTCCCGCAGCCGCCGCACCAGCCGCACCGTCTCGCCCCAGACCTCGGCGGTGTCGAAGAGCTGGTGCTGCGAGAAGAAACGCGAATAGCCCGGCAGGTTGACCTGCACCAGGCGCGCCCGCGCGCAGTCCGCGAAGCGCGCGGTGCTCTCCAGGTCCCGCAGCATCTCACGCAGGTCCGGGAGGGGCCAGGCCACGACGGTCACCGCGAAGGGGATGCCCGCCTCGGCCAGGAGGGCGGGTGCGCCGATGGCCGTCCCGGGGCGCCCGTCCCCCATGAGCATGGAACGCCTGCGGGGCGAGGAGCTGTTGAGAGAGAGGTCAAGGTAGACGGGCGCCAGCTCCGCCAGGGCGGCCACGAAGTCCCGTTCCAGGACGCCGCCGTTGCTGCAGAGGCGGAAGGGCTCGTCCGTCTTCTCGCGCAATGCCCGCAGCAGCGGCAGGATGCGGGGATGCGCGAGGGCCTCGCGCGGGCTCCCGAAGGTGGGGAAGAGGCCCCGGCCGGAACGGGGTTCGTAGTACTTCAGCCTCGTTTCCAGCTCCTTCCAGCCGTTCCCGTTCCCGGACGGAGCGCCGTCGAGGGAGAACACCGAGCCCCGGTTGTAGCAGAAGACGCAGCCGTACTGGCAGCGCGTGGCGGCGTGGTTGAAAATATCGGCCGCGCCGGCGGCATGAGGGCCCACCCAGTCCCCCGCGTCCCGCAGGCGGAAGCCGTCTATCTCCACCGGCTCCCCCCCGCTCTCCAGTTCGACCACGGAGAGGAGGCTCGCGAGCTGCCGGGCGATGAACTCGATGCGCGGCTCGTAGAGGGCCGCGTTGGCGAGGTTGTTGTAGGCGCCCTCTCCCTCCCCGGCGTTCGCGGCGGCGGGCATATCTTCGGCACGGGTCTCCGCGGAGCCTGTTCCTATGGGAGAGCCATGGTCAGCAGCCTCATGAAAAGGGGTTGACCCGAGGGTATCTCCCGCCCTTCCGCCTTCCCGTATACGTTCCCGCTCTCCAGTGGCAGTGGTCTCGAGGCCGCGAGAGGCTTCGACGCCGGCAGACTTCCCCGACGGTTTGCCGCCACGTGATCCGCCGTTCGCTCTTGCGCCGTAAAGGTCGTATTTGCGCCGCTCCGGCCCGCGGAAGCGGAAGGCGTCGGGCACGGCCTCGCCCTCGCCCCGCATGGGCTGCGCGACGTCCAGGATATTGCAGATCTGCTGCCTGATCATCTCCGCCAGGCGGCCGGAGTATGCAGTCTCGCGTTGCGGCAGATCGCAAAGACGGTAGCGGAAGACGCAGGCATCGCCCGTTTCCCGCGATCTCCCGTCAGCCCTGTCTTCCATCCCATGACCTCCACGCAAGAGGAAAAACCGCCACCGTTCCGGTCCCCCCGTCGTCCGATCCCCGCAGCAAGCGTACAGGATCCCGAGCCCGTTTCCCGGCGCTCGACCCCCGCCGCGACCCTTGCGGGAAACGCGCCGCGGTTCCGGCTCTTTCCCCCGTGCGCTCAGAAGGGCGACGCCGCCCTGTACTCCCCGAACACCCCCCGCAGCACGCCGCAGACCTCCCCCTCGGTGACGTAGGCCTTGACGCATTCGACCAGGTGGGGGAGGAGGTTCTCCTCCTCCTTCTTCGCGAGCGCCTCCAGTTCCTTGAGCAGGCGCGCCACCTCCCTGCCGTCGCGCCCGCGCTTCAGCTCCGCCAGGCGGGCCTTCTGCTTCTCCTCCGCCTGCTCGCGCTTCTCGGGGTCGTAGGGATTGGCCACCAGGCGGTTGGTGGACACCTCCAGCTCGTTCTCGCCGCCGAAGCAGTTGACCCCCACCACCAGGCGGCTGCCGCTCTCCATGGACCGCTGCCTCTCGTAGGCGCTGCGGGACACCTCGCGCTGCATGTAGCCGCTCTCGATGGCGGCCACCGCCCCGCCCATCTTCTCTATCTTCTCCAGTTCCTCCCAGGCGGCTTCCTCGATCTCGTCCGTGAGGGATTCCATGCAGTAGGAACCGGCGAAGGGGTCGGTGAACTCCAGCAGGCGGGACTCGCAGGCGATAATCCTCCCGGCGTCCTGCGCGAGCTGCAGGGCCTCCACGCTCCAGCCCAGCCCCAGGGGCTCGTCGTAGGGCGGGAAGGGCAGCGGCCTCCCCCCGGAGAGGACGCTCGCCACGGCGCCGATGACCGCGCGCGTGAGGTTGTTGAGGGGTCGCTGCAGGGTGGTGGAGGAGGGGCCGATGTGGGCGCCGATGGCCTGGCGGATGCGCATGCTGCGCGGGTCCCTGGCCCCGAAGCGCTCGCACAGGATGCGCGCGTACATGCGCCGCGCCGCGCGCTGGAAGGCCACCTCCTTGAGCAGCTCCATGCTGCCCCCGAAGGCGTTGAAGGTGAAGCGCGGGGCGAACTCGTCCACCGCGAGCCCGGCGTCCACCCCCACCTGCAGGTAGGCGATGGCATTGGCCATGCTGAAGGCCAGGTCCTGCTCGCGCGTCGCCCCCGCCTCGCGGATGTGGTAGCCGCCGATGGAGGTGATGTTCACGTTGGGCATGTGCCCGTTGATGAACAGCAGGCTGTCGCGGAACATGCGCAGGGCGTGTGCGGGGGGGAAGATGTAGGTGCCGCGGGCGATGTATTCCTTGAGGATGTCGTTCTGGGGCGTGGCCCTCAGCTTGTCCAGAGGGACGCCGCGCTTCTCCGCCAGCGCCGCGTACATGGCGATGACGATGTTGGCGGGGGCGTTGATGGTGAAGTTGGAGGCGATGTTGTCCAGGCCGAGGTCTCCCTTGTAGGGTTCGTAGATGATCTCGAAGTCCGCGAGGGTATCCACGCACACCCCCACCTTGCCCACCTCGCCCTCGGAGAGGGGGTCGTCGGAGTCGTAACCGCACTGGGTGGGGAGGTCGAAGGCCAGGTTGGGGCCGCCCCTGCCCCCCTTCTCCAGCAGGCCGCGGTAATAATCGCGCGTATCCTCGGGCGTGCCGTAGCCCGAGTATATGGCGGCGCGGGTCTGGCCTCCCGCACCCGGTATCTCGCCCGCCCCGGCCATGGAGGCAAGCCGCGACAGTCCGGCCAGGGGTTCGATGGGAAAGGTGCCGGAGGTATAGGGATAGGTGCCGGGAAACCCCACCTTTTCCAGGAAATCGAAGTCCTCGATGTCGGCGGGGGAGCAGAAGCGGGCGCTCTCCGGCGTGAGGTGTGGGAACCTCTTCACCGCTTTCGCGAGCGGGCCTTCCTCCCAGGCTTTCCCGGCCTCACGGATCTTCTCCAGGTCCTCTCTCATCTCTCCCCCTTCTCTCTGGCTCTCCTCCTCCCCGGCGCCCGGTGCGATACGGCGGATACGAACGAGCGTGCCGGACCGGGAAGAGGGGATACGCGCCTATCACCGGATATCGGCCTCTGGCGATGATTTGAACCCCGGCTTCTTCGACCCCAGACGATCATCGATCCCCGGCTGCAAGAGATCCCATAGCATCTCGCCGCCGGCCAGCGCATCATCCCGGGCATCCCCCGCCGCGGGACAAATGTACACTTCCACTAAAGTTATACCATCCGGGACGGATAGACAAGGGGGGCGCGAACGGACCCCTGCTTCCTTGCGTAGAACGCCTGTCGACCGATCGCATCGGCGGATAGGCCAGGCGCATATTTTTCTTCCACGTACACGGGAGCGCATTCCGCTTGTGCGAACGGCCAAGAGGAAGAGCCTCGACTTGCTTACGCCAGCCTGCTGCATGTGCCGCCGGTGAGCGGAGGTGATGATGCCGGTTCGCCCTCGTATGCTTGCGCTCGATCGTGGTGGGTCACGGTACCCGGGGAAGGAGCGGGCTCCCCGGCTCGATCGGGCGGTATTCCGAAAGAGAGCTGGTCAGGACGGGCCTTGCTTGTTTATCTTCTTCATCTCTTTTTCGATCATCTTGTCCCTGACGGCGTCGCTGCGCCTTCCGATGAAATAGCTGAAGATATGGAAGGAGAGGCCGATGCCCCAGCCCAGCATCACCCACATCGGCCAGAAGTTACTCGTATCCGCCCCGCCGATGGCCCAGATGATCACGAGAAAGCCGTTGATGATGACATAGGAACCGATGTGCGAGAGCAGGGCCATCCTCTGGTTGACGCGCTTCTCCGCCTTCTCTCTCACCTCGTCACTTATCCGGGGGCCGGGCGGCAGGGAGCTCTTCGTAATCACCGCCCCGATCATGACCGACTCCAAGGAGGCCCCGGAGGGCTGCGACCCCGCCATCTCCCACGCCGTCTCCTTAGACATCACCACCAACCTGGTAAGCGGCGCCACCTCCTTCTCCGCCTCCGACCTCTCGGTGGC
>CAZQFX010000127.1:0-8278 GCA_964592775.1 uncultured Actinomycetota bacterium | reverse complement strand
CGAGGATTAGGATAGGGTAATGTCGGTATCGGTCAGGTGACCTGAGCAGTTACCTCCAGATATCAACAACGCCCGGTATTGGTGCTAATATTTAGAGGCGTACCGGCGCCTCTTCGCTCCCGTTGCCGGCAGCGTACGAGTGCAAGCCATAGGGACAGGTGATGCGGATGCCTTCCGACGTGCTGAAACGCTATCGCCCCCTGTTCGAGCCCCGCAGCATCGCCGTGGTGGGGGCCACGGACAACGCCTTCAAGCTGGGATTCCATTCCCTGGCCGCGGTCACCGCCGCGGGTTTCGAGGGCGAGGTGTACCCGGTCAACCCCAAGGCGGGCGAGACCATCCAGGGGCTGCGGGCCTACCCTTCCATCTCCGAGCTGCCCCGCGGCGTGGACCTCTTCGTATACGCCATCCCCGAGAGGCAGGTCATCCCCTCGGTGCGCGAGGCGGTGGAGATGGGGGGAAGGGCCGGGGTGATATTCGCGGGCGGCTTCCGCGAGACGGGGCCCGAGGGCCGGCGGCTGCAGGAGGAGCTGATCGGCATCGCCAACGCGGGTGGGATGATACTGATCGGCCCCAACTGCATCGGGGTGGTCAACAAGCAGGCGAAGCTGAACGCCACCTTCGCCAGCCCCCTGGCCTGGTTCCCGCAGGGGAGCATCTCCGTCGTGAGCCAGAGCGGCGGCATGGGCAACAGCATCCTCAACGAGATCATGGACGAACAGGCGGGCCTCTCCAAGTTCGTGAGCATAGGCAACCGCGCGAACGTGGAGTTCTCGGACATGGTGGAGTACCTGGCGGAGGACCCCGATACCGGAGTGATCTGCCTCTTCATCGAGGGCTTGGACGACGGGTCCGAGTTCCTCGTGAAGGCGCGCCGGGCCGCGCGCTCCAAGCCCATCCTGGTGTACACGCGCGGCTACACGGAGAGCTCCTCCAGAACCGCCCTCTCCCACACCGGGTCCGTCGCCAGCTCCGAGGCCGTTTACGGCGGCGCCATCCGGCAAGCCGGCCTGCTGCAGGTGCACTCCAGTTCGGAGATGGCGGCCACCGCGAAGGCCGTCTCCCTGGGGGCGGTAATGGCGGGGAACGGCGTCTTCATATCCACCCATTCCGCCGGGCCGGTGGTGGCCATCTGCGACATCTGCGAGAGGGCGGGGCTGCGTTTCCCTCCCCTGCGGCCCGAGATATCCGCGGCGATAGCGGAGTTCATCCCCGAGCACGCCGTCGCGGCCAATCCACTGGACATGTTCGCTTTCGCCTGGACCGACACGTCCTTGTACCTCAGGGCGGCCGACCTGGCCCTGTCCCAGGGCGACATCGGCTGCGCGGTGGCCGTCTTCGTCACCGGCGGGGGGGCGGGCCCGGTGTTCCCCTCCCGCGAATACGCGGAAATAGGGCGCAAACACGGCAAGCCGGTCTTCGTCTGCCTCATCACGCCCGGCGCGCTGGCCGCGGAGATCTCCGACGCCCAGAGGCAGGGAGTAGTGGCCTTGAGTTCACCGGAGAAGATGGGCCAGGTGCTCGTGAACCTGCACCGCCTTTCCCGTCTGGGCGGGAGGAAGGCCGGAGGAGGGTGACGGCAGGGTATGGAGCCGGCGAATGGTAGCACGGCAGCTGGAAAGGCGCTAGAATCTATCTCGGTGATAACATGCCGAAATTCGGATTGGGCAAGCGAGACATCAAGAAGATGGAGAGGGACCGTGATGTCGACGGCATCATCGAGCTCCTCCGGGACGAGGACGACAAGGTGGTCTTCGAGGCCATCGAGGCCCTCACCCGCCTCGGCGACCCCCGGGGTATCGAGGCGATGATGGCGCTGGTCGCGGACCCGACCACGAGCGACCTCATCCGCGCCAAGGCGTGGCTGGCCCTCGACGTGGGCATAGAGCGCGAATCCAAGAAGCGCACCGACTGGAAATAGGTTCCCCCTCGCATCATGGAAGCATCCGAGAATCCGAAACTGCGGCGCCTGGAGGCCATTCCGGCCAAGCAGCAGGGCCGCGAAGTCATCGCCCTGCGCGACCCGCAGGGCTACGTCAGGGGCCTGGTGGCCCTGCCCCCCGCCATCTATTACATCGCCTCCCTGTGCGACGGCACGCGCTCGCTGCGCGACCTGCAGGCGGCTTACGTGCGCCGCTTCGGCGATATCATCACCAGCGACCAGGTGGCCGCCATCATAAGCGAACTCGACGGCAAACTCCTGCTGGACAGCGCGGCCTTCCGCGCGTACAAGCAGCGCCTCGACGGTGAATACCTCTCCCTGCCCAACCGTCCCATGACCAGCGCGGGAAGCGGTTACCCCGCCGATCCGCGGCAGCTCCTGCAGCATATACAGGCGATGCTGGGGGAGGCGGGCGAGCCGGCGCGCCTGGGCGGACCGCCCCTCGGCCTCGTCTCCCCGCATATAGACATGGACCGGGGCTGGGAATGTTACGGCAGGCTGTACGCGGCCCTCGCGGCGTCGCTCACCGCGGAGAACCCTCCGCTGGTGGTCATCCTGGGCACGTGCCACGGCGACATGGAGGGGCCCTTCGCCCTCACGCGCAAGAACTACCTCACTCCCTTCGGCATGGTGGAGACCGACGCCGGGCTGGCCGAAGGCATCGCGCGGGCGGCGGGCATGGACGGGCTGGGAGACGAGCTGTCGCACCGCTCCGAGCACTCCATCGAGATCCAGCTCCCCTTCCTCTGTGCCATATTCGGCGGAGCCGACCGCTTCCGCCTGCTGCCCATCACCTGCAACTCCTTTCATTCCTGCATCGAGGAGGGGCGCTCGCCGCGCGACGTCCCCGGAATCGCCGCCTTCATCACCGCCCTGAAGGGCCTGCTCTCCGCCATGGAGAACGGGGTGCTCCTCATCGCCTCGGCGGACCTCTCCCACGTGGGGCGCCGCTTCGGCGGCCTCGTCCCCCTGGACGCCGTGCAGCTCTCCTCGGCCATAGCCAAGGACAAGGAGATGCTCGCCAAGGTAGAGGAGGGGGACTCCGAGGGCTTCTATTCCTATATCGCCTCCGAGCACGATGCGCGCCACGTCTGCGGGTTGCCCCCCATCTACGCGCTCACCTCCGTCTTGGAGGGGCGCCGCGGAACGCTAATCGACCACTGCCACTGGTTCGACCAGAACGAGGGCTCGGCGGTCACCTTCGCCGCCCTCGCCTTCCCGCGGTAGTCACGGAAGGCGGGGAAACGGTACGTTATATATCGCCGCGTATTGAATGCAACGGCCAGAGTAGGAACGCTGCAGCTCAGCAAAGGGGATTTGATACAGGAGACGTTGCATTGTTAGGTTTTTCAAAAAGTGTGGGTGGCTTTGGCTCAGGCCTAGGGGTCGAGCCTCGGATCGGGCCTGACCCGATCTCGCCATTGCGCATTTCCTTTCTTGCCACCCACAATTAATGCAGAAGAACCTTCAATAGAATTGGTAGGACGGTCACCGGCCGGCCGGATCAACCAAGCGGGCGGACAGGACCCGAGGGTTGCCGGCGGCGCCCCCGGATGTGCCGGGTGGGCACCGTTGGAGTGGAGGGTAACAACGTGGGATCGCAAGCGATGGCGCGGCTAAGGGGCGGCTGAGGTGGCCCTGCCGTGGATACTCCTGGCCGTGGTCCTGGCCTCCATGCTCTCCCTCATCCTGTGGGCGCTGGTGCGCCAGAACCGGACCATGACGGAACTCCTGGCCCTGGAGGACAGGGGCCTTTTCTTCCAGGGAGCATGGCGGATGATGCAGGAGTTCCCGGGGCCTTTCAGGGGCAAGGCCGGGGGTGAGGACGACCCGGACGGCCCTCCCGGACGCCGCCGCCGAGGGCGTCGTCCCAAGGCGCCCATGCCCGAGTTCAGCGAGAAGGAATGCGTACGGCAGTTCCGCCAGCATTATCTGAGCGGGGTGAGACGGTATGTCCGGGCGGTGGTCCTCATCATTCTGACTTCCACCCTTCTGCCCGCGGCGTTCCTTTTCGTGCGCGAATCCGGCCGCCGCCTGCTGTGGGGGACGACCACGCACCTGTTCGTTACCATCTGCATAGCCGTTTTCATCCTCGCGCTCATCGTCTCCATCGTCTCGAAGCTGCGCCTGGCGACGGAGCTCATCTTCAAGGTCGAGGGCAAGATGGCCCTGCTGCTGGACAGCACCATCTCGGGGTCCCCCAAATCCAGCCACCGAAATAACCGGCCAGGGGAGCCTGTTGCATAAACCTCGCACGAATCCCGCTCTCCCAAAATCGCGGCAAAATAGGCATCATAATGGAGGGCGAACTGTCGATAATGGGCCATTTCGGTGAATATGTGGAGAGCAATATGTCTGGCGCAGGGTTTGTGCGACAGCCTCAGGGCACCGAAGAAAAGCCCGATGATCAGCGATATTGCCACGGCTACGATTCCCACTTGCACCGAGACCCGGCTGCCGTAGATGAGGCGCGGGAGGATGTCCCAGCCAAGGTCGCCGGTCCCCAGCCGGTGTTCGGAAGATGGGGGGCCCGGCGTTCGGAATACCAGGCCTCATGCAATGATTAGAGGCCGGTGGAGCCAAATCCTCCCTCGCCCCTGGCCGTCTCGTCCAGCTCCTCCACCACCTCCACCCGGGCCGTCTCAACCCTCTGGACCACCATCTGGGCGATGCGGTCGCCCCGCTTGACCCGAAAAGGCTCGCTTCCCAGGTTCACCAGGATGACCTTCACCTCCCCGCGGTAATGGCAGTCGATGAGCCCCGGGGTATTGACGATGCTGACGCCGCTGCGCGCGGCAAGGCCGCTGCGGGGCTGCACGAACGCGGCGTACCCCTCAGGCAGGGCCATGGCGAAACCGGTGCTCACCATGGCGCGCTCCCCCGGCTCGAGGGCCAGGTCCTCTGCGCTGCACAGATCGAGGCCGGCATCACCGGGATGGGCATAGGAGGGAACGTCGGCCGAGGGGTCGAGCTTGCGGATGCGCAAGGGGATCCCGCCCTCCGCCGCATCCCCCAGGCGCCGCATCTCGAGCAAGGGCAACAGTCCATATATCCCCAGGCGTTCCCGGATCGCCCGCACTTCCTCGACCAGCGCCTCCGCGGGAAGGCTCTTCTCCATCAGGCAGCCCTGGTACTCAAACCCGAACAGCCTCCCGGGGAGGAACTCGTAGGCCAGGTAGTACCTGCCCGTCTCCACCTCGCGGTAGCCGTTCTCCAACAGGTCGTAGGGCTCGACCTCGTAATGCAGGACCCTTGGCCCCCGCACCAGGACCTGCACGGAGTTCTGCCTGAGAAAGATGCTCGGCGGCCCGGAACGGTAGAAGCAGGGCAAGTATACGGCGGCGGGGTGGGACGAGAGGATACCCTCTATTTTGTCCATCATCTGCCTGAGTTGTTCGTCGATCTCCCTTGTCTCCGCCAAGCTTTCTCACCATCCCTCTTCATGTTCTCGGCGCATATTATAAACCATGGTGACGATAATCCCGCCTTGGGGTCATCCCTGGAGGGGGAACGTGATTCGGAAATCCCCCCAGGCAGGGGCCAGGCCCCAAGGTGGGATTAGTCCTCCAGCAGGGCGACCGCCCGTATCCAGCCCGCGCTGGCTTTCTTTATCTTGACGGGGAAGCAGAAAAAGGTGAAGCCGTGCGGCGGCAGCTGGTCGAGGTTGGTCATCTTCTCGATGTGGCAGTAGCCCTTCTCGATGGAGGCGAAGTGGCCTTCCCAGATGAGCGAGGCGTCCCCCGTCTCCTCGAAGTCCCTGGCGATGAGGGGCAACGGGCGGTCCCACGACCAGGCGTCGGTGCCGGTGACCTTAACCCCGCGGTCGAGCAGCCACAGGGTGGCCTCCTCGCCCATGCCGCAGCCCTTGAGGAGGTACTCCGGCTGGCCCCAGAACCTGCCGGCCCCTGTCATCACCAGGACGATGTCCCCCTCCGCAAGCTCGTACTCCATCTTCGCGAAGGCTTCCTCCATGTCCGCCGCCATGACGCGGTAGCCGTCCGGGAAATGCCGGAAATCCAGGACCACCCCGGGCCCCATGCACCACTCCAGGGGCACCTCCTCGATGGTGAAGGCGGGCCTGCCCCCGTCCATGGTGGGGTGGTAGTGCCAGGGCGCGTCCAGGTGGGTGCCGGAGTGCGTCGCCAGGGTGAGGATCTCCACCGCCCACCCCTTGCCGCCGGGGAGGTCCCTGGCGGGGTCGATGCCCGGGAAGAACTCGGCCATGGAGGCCGCACCCGCCTCGTGCTCCAGGTACATTATCTTCGGTATCATCGCCGGGGGGTCGGAGGGCAAGCCGTCCTCGATGGTGATGCTCAAGTCCACGAACCTCTTTCCCATCTCCCTTACCTCCTGTCTGAGAACCCGCGAGAAAGCACGACATGATGGCGTTTCCTCCCCTACTATACCGCATGCCCGTACGGCCGAGGCGCATACCCGGGGGCGGACTCCCCTGCCGGCTCCGCGCCCCGCACGCTCAAGGAAATCCCGGCGATTTCGATACATCAACAAGAAGGCGAGCATCGAAGCGGGCATGGTTCCGCCGGCTCTTACGGTATTGGAGGTCGGTAAGATGGGCGATACGTGCACCATCCCGGTGACGTGGAGCTGGAGAGGTGCGCCTCGTGCGGGGGCCCACTGGGCCTTGCCGCGTACGACTGGCATATGGAGCGGGGGGTCATCGTCGACGCGTCCACGCAGCGCCGCATGGTCATGCTGGCCCCGTACGAACTCGACCCGGTATTCCAGGAACTGGAAAACGAGCTGGGGGGCGCCATCCCCGGCGTGGTGGTGGAGGCGCTGCGGCGCTACACCAGCGCGGGCTTCTTCTCCCTGTGGAACGTGCTCGACGAGGAGGATTTCCGCGCCCAGTTCGCGCTGCGGGGATTGGGGAACGTGCGGGAGGCGAAGGCCAGGAAGGAAGGCTTGCGCCTCCGCCTGGAAAACGCCGTTCTGCATCTGATGATCGTGGGCTCCATGCAGGGTGCCTTCGAGGCGGTGACGGGAAGCAGGTCGCGGGTGGAATGGCGGCTCTCCGGAGACGGAGAGCTGGAGGTCGAGGTGACCCCGGCCAGGACCTGAACTGCCTTGTATGGCCCCATTAATCGAAAATTGAAGGCTCGAGAGTATCTCCGCAAGCGATTTCCAGATGCCCTCGAGCCTTCGCACCGGAAAGAGGGGGCTTCCGTCTTACAGGTTTACCACGTACTGGTCTTTCCTTATCCCGAGCGCGCTCTTGATGTAGTTCATGAGCGCCGTGGGGTCGAACGGCTTCGCGAAACAGTGGCTGACCCCCGCCTCCAGGGCTTTCTTCTCGATATCCTCCTTGGGCAGGGCGCTGATGAACAGTATCGGTATGGTGAATGTCTTGGTAGAGGATTTTAGCCTCTCCACCACGCTGAAACCGTCCCCCGCCGGCATCTTCACGTCGAGGATCACGAGGTCCCGCTGGACCCTGTGCGCGCTCATCACGGCGGACATGCCGTCAAAAGCGGTATAGACCTCGAAGCCCTCCAGCGCGAGATTGATGCTGAGGATCCTTACGACCGATTCGTCGTCGTCTACGATGAGTATCTTTTTCTTGTCCATCTTGCAGCCCTCCTCTCTCGTTTCCGCTTTTCCGGTACTTTCTGCATCGACGGACCTCCCGCCGTCACCCATCCCCCAAGGGGGTGATATAGGGCACCCGGATTGGTGACTCTGGTTGATGAGAACCACTTCGGAGTTTTGCGAGGGAGGCTCTCCTCCAAGAAGTCGCATGGCGACGGGGAAGAACGTATATGCGGTCGGGTCAGGTCTTGGAACTCTCTATGTTAGGCTCTTCGCCATAGAGTGTGGGTAATCCGGATGGCATCTGATATGCGATGGTTTACCCATACCTTAACCACCAGCTCTTTTCCGTACTGGCGCAAATTCACTTGTATCTCTCTATCCACACTTCTGGGAGAAGAACTCTACATTGTTACCCGGTGTTTCTTGATAGCTTGAAGGCCGGCCCGTCAGAGGGCTCAAGCGGGGTTTATCTCCACGAGCAGGTCTCCATCGGGCGCTATGCTCCAGGTATACAGCCCGCGCCTGCTGTTGGCCAGCTCGAAGACGGCCAGGGCCAGGCCGACGATGTAGCCGGGAAGCGCCGGGTTGGACATCCTCAGGTTGAGTTTTTCCGGAACCATCTCCAGACTGGTGATAAGCCCGAGGCCGCGGATGGCAGCGAGGTATCGCAGTCCTTCGTACCCGCTCCCGGCTTCCTCGGCGCTCAAGGCGGCGAGCGCGTTCTCCTTCTCGATCTCTATGATGGCGTCGGTCACGCGTTCTCCCAGCTCGTGCACCAGTTCCTCG
>CAZQFX010000126.1:0-8283 GCA_964592775.1 uncultured Actinomycetota bacterium | reverse complement strand
TACGGCATCCGGGACCGCGAAGTGCTGGACGGCATCGTTGAGGAGAGCCTCAAGAGCGCGGCCCTATATGATGAGGTAAAAGACAAGCTGCGCACCTCCGCCCTGGCTCTCTCCGGAGGGCAGCAGCAGCGCTTGTGCATCGCCCGCGTGCTGGCGGTGCAGCCGGAGGTCATCCTGCTGGATGAGCCCTGTTCGTCCCTGGACCCCATCGCCACCCAGCGGATCGAGGACCTGCTCTCGGAACTGAAGAGCCGGTACACCATCGTCATCGTCACCCACAACATGCAGCAGGCCGCGCGCCTGAGCGACTACACCGCCTTCATCATGATCGAGGAGCAGGGGGACCCGGGCAGGATCGTGGAATACGGCGACACCAACACCATGTTCACCAATCCATCCGACATGAGGACGGAGAACTATATAACCGGACGCTTCGGATAGGCACAGAGGGGTGATGGTTTGGAGGTAAGAAAAGGCTTTCACGAACAGCTCGACGAGCTGTACGCGGAGACGCTGCGCATGGGCAGCGACCTGCTGGAGACCATCGAGAAGACCAGGTTGTGTTTCTCGAACCTGGATCGGGAACTGGCGGACGAGATCATCGCGGGCGACGACGTCTTCGACGGCTACATCGACCGCCTGGAGGAGGGAGGCCTCGAGCTCATCGCGCGCCAGGCGCCGGTGGCCGTGGACCTGCGCATGATCATCGTCATCATGCGCATGGCGCAGCATTTCGAGCGCATGGCCGATCTCTGCGAGGACATAGCCACCGCGGTGAAATATATCCCTTCCGATTATCTCAGCGCCTGGATACGCGAGGCCATGGACGAGATGGCCCGGCGTGCTGTCCGCCTGGTGGAACGCTGCATCGAATGTTTCAAGGAGCGCAACGTGGAGATGGCTTTGGAGCTTGACGCGCTGGACGACGCGGTGGACAAGCTCAACCGCAGGTTCTTCAAGGAGTTCGACCGCGGGAGAGAGGAAGACCTGGAGGTGGCCGTGCGCGTGGTCATGGTGGCCAGGTTCTTCGAGCGCATCGCCGACCATGCCGTGGATATAGGCGAGCACGTGCGCTTCATGGTGGAAGGCACCATCAGCCCCTCCTAGGGCATTTCCTTTCTTGCCACCCACCCTTCCCGCAGAAGAACCAGATATAATAAGAGCCGGAATGCCGTAAGTAGATCGAGGTAACGGCGGGCTCGTTGCCGGTCTATCTCTCGGGAGTCGCCCTATGCCGGATATGAACGTATGTCCCCAGTGCGGCATCCCCCTGTATATCACCAGCCAGCACGAATGGATGGGTAACGGCGTGATCCAGGCCAGCAGGGAGACGAGGCACCGCCTTGTCTTCTTCGAGTGCGGCAATCTCGACCCCCTCTTCGACGGGATCGCCGAGCTCATCGAGTCTCCCATAGAGCGCCTGATAATCGACGCATCCCGCCGCTCCACGCGCAGTTACATGGATCGCGTTATATCGGACGACGTAAAGGCGATGATCCGGGCGGGGGATATCGACCTCAACCTGGTCTTCGATTCCACCTTCCTCATCTGGCGCGCCATGGGCTACGGCAAGCTGTCGCTCGAGGAGGTGCGCTACGAGGGCGGCAAGGACGATTTCATCACCGTGCTGGCCGAGAGGCCCTACTCCGTCCCCCTGTCGGTGGGCAACTTCGCCGGTTCCATTGAGGCCCTGGTGGGAAGAGAGCCGGGATTCGAGTACGAGGAGACCACGCCCGGTGTCTACAGGATAACCATCTTCGAGTCCGAGAATCCCCCCGATCTCAAGCAGAGGCTGCGCTGGAAGGGGTACGACCGGGAATACAAGAAAGGCGATATCGTGTTCGAGAGATGCGCTGGTTGCGGAGCCCCCGCGGCGCTGAGGGAATTCCACTGGGACCAGGCGAACGGCTCCATCAGGAGTACGGTCACCGGCCGCAGGATGGTGTTGACCGGCCCGTCCATGATCGAGCCCATATTCGACGAGCTGGGGTCGGAACTGGGAGAAGCGGTCCCCCGGGTGGTCGTGGAGGCGCAGAAGAGGTTCATCAAGGCGGGTTTCTTCGCCGTCGGAGAGGTCAGCAGCGAGGAGAACATGCGCATGCAGCTCGCGCTAAGGGGCCTGGGCAACCTCAGGGAGTTGAAGATGGCCAGGAAGGGCGTGCGACTGCGCATGGAGAACGTCGCCCTGCCGTTACTGGGAGTGGGACTTACCCAGGGGCTCTTCGAGAAGGCTTTCAACCTGGATAGCGAGGTGGAGTGGGAACTCACCGCCGACGGCGATCTCGGCGTAGAGGTGATACCGTCCGCTTGAGCTCTACGGGCTCACTATTGGCTTGTGCCCCCGGGCGCCGCAGACAACATCATCGCGAGAAGCACCCGCCGGCGTCATTGCGGGTAGGAGGCCCCGGCGAAGAAGCAAACCAAGGAAGCCCGCCGGTCTCCACCAGCGCTGCGCACCAGCATTCGTGTAGCCATATGGCCACCTTCCTCTTCCTACTGGGTTATTCTGCGAGAAGTGTGGGTGGCTTGACTTGACCATCCTCATCCCCTATCCGCCCGTACTTAGCGCATAAGAACCTCCTATTACGAAGCGGCGTCTTCGCCACAGAGGTGATCATGCCCACTACGGTGCAGCGATCGAACGGTAGGGGTGAAGAAACCGCTCCGCGGTTGTAACGGCCTGCGCTTTTACGGTATGTGGTAGAATCGCGGCATGGGGATTCCCGGCAACGACGCGCACGAGGTGATGTGATGGTAAAGGTAAGGTTCGCTCCCTCGCCCACGGGCAGGCTGCACCTGGGCTCGGCGCGCACGGCTCTCTTCAACTGGCTCTTCGCGCGCGGGCAGGGCGGTGTGATGGTCCTGCGCATCGAGGATACCGATCCCGCGCGCTCCAGCCGAGAACTCGAGGATTCCATCCTGGACGACCTGCGGTGGCTGGGCCTGGACTGGGACGAGGGCCCGGACGTCGGGGGACCGCATACGCCCTACCGCCAGAGCGAAAGGGGCGGGATATACCGCGAGCATGCGCGCAGGCTCCAGGGCGCGGGGAGGGCCTACCCCTGTTACTGCACGCCCGAGGAACTGGAGGAAGGTAAGCGGCGCGCTCTCGCGGAGGGGCGCACGCCCCTCTACGGCGGGGCATGCCGCGACCTGTCTCCAGGGGAGATAGGGGAGCGGGAGGCGGAGGGCAGGCGGCCGGCGCTGCGTTTTCGGGTGCCGAAGGGAGAGATCGCGTTCCAGGACCTGCTGCGCGGGTACGTACGCTTTCCGCCCGGCGCGGTGGGCGACTTCATCATCGTGCGCTCGGACGGGAGCGCCGGTTTCAATTTCTCGGTGGTGGTGGACGACGCCACCATGGGCATAACCCATGTCATCCGGGGGGAGGACCATCTCACCAACACCGCGCGTCACGCGCTCCTCTTCGGCGCCCTCGGATATCCCGCACCCGTCTACATGCACCACTCCCTGCTCCTCGGCCCGGACGGGGCCAAGATGAGCAAGCGCCACGGGGCGACCGCCGTACGCGACTACCGCGAGACGGGATACCTGCCCCGCACCATCACCAACTACCTCGCCCTGCTCTCCTGGTCGCCGCCGGAGGGCAGGGAGGTTCTGGGCCTGGACGAACTGGTTCGCCTCTTCGATATCGGCGACCTCTCCGCCAGCCCGGCAGTGTTCGACAGGCAGCGCATGGACTGGCTGAACGGCAAGCACCTGCGCTCCATGCCGAAAGAAGAGTTAACGGAGGCCGCGGGGGAGTTCGCCCCCGGGTGGGCCGGCCACCCCATGTTCCCCCTCATGGTGGAATCGGTGCTGGATAACCTGAACACCTTGAGCGAGCTGCCCGCCTACCTTGAACCCTACGGCGCGCCGCGGGAGGACATCGAGGAGCATGCGGCGGAATGGCTGCGCGGAGAAGTCGCGGCCAGGGTGATAGAAAAGGCTATAGACGTCCTCGGCCGCGCGGGCATCGCGGACCTCAAGGACGCGGATGACGTGATCGGGGAGATAAAGCAGCACTACGCCGAGAAGGACCTGAAACCAAAGGAGGTGCTCATGCCGCTGCGGGTGGCCCTGACGGGCAGGGACAAGGGCCCGGCCCTGCACTACCTCATGGCCGTGTTCGGGGAGCGTGAGTGCGTCGACCGTCTGCGTTGGGCTGTCGGGAAGATCCAGTCAGGGATCTGAGCGGACGACACTGGGTCTGGTGTAACGCTCCGTTTGTTTTCCAGGAAGCGTTGATGCCGACATGTAGCAACGAAGATGGGGGTTACGGATCATTCTAGTACCATATCTTGTGTCGCCTATCGATAAGGTCTTAATCACCGGTGGTGTCGCGACCGTGCGACATGTGCGAATGACCCCGAAGACTACACGGCCGCCCATGCTTCTCCCAGAAGAACCGCTACTTATAACTTGGCTGGGCTGCCGATATAATGGGCTTTGCGTAGAGAAAAGGAGGCAACTTGTTCGAGGTCATGAAGCAGGACATCGAGGCGGTGCGCGACCGCGATCCGGCCGCACGCGGCACACTGGAGATAATACTTGCCTACCCCGGTCTGCATGCCCTTTGGATGCACCGCGTGGCGCACTGGCTGTGGGAGAAGGGCGTGCCGGTGATACCGCGCCTCATCTCCCACATGAGCCGCTTCCTCACGGGCATCGAGATCCATCCCGGCGCGAAGTTCGGCAAGGGGGTCTTCATCGACCACGGCATGGGCGTGGTCATCGGCGAGACCTCGGAGATCGGCGATTACGTCACCCTCTACCAGGGCGTGACCCTGGGTGGCACGGGCAAGGAGAAGGGCAAGCGCCACCCCACCGTGGGCATGAACGTGGTCATCGCTGCCGGCGCCAAGGTGCTCGGGCCCATCACCATCGGCGACGATTCCAAGGTGGGCGCGGGAGCGGTGGTAATCCGCGACGTGCCCCCCCGCTGCACCGTGGTGGGCATTCCCGGCAAGGTGGTCATGCAGGAGGGCGAGCCGGTGGTGGATCTCCACCATGAGGCCATCCCCGACCCGGTTATGGACCGCATCGAGGCCCTCGACGCCTTGATCGAGAAGCTCGAGAGCCGCCTGGTGAAGACCCAGCTCGAACTGGAGATAACCGAGGACAAGCTGCGGCGGGCCGAGGACGAGCTGCACCGCATGGAGGAACGCATAGATATGCCACCGGGCCGCGTAGAGGGCGAACCGGGAACGGGAAAGGAGACGGACGCGCCGTGAGCCTGGTGGTCCACAACACCATGAGCCGCCGCAAGGAGGAGTTCCTGCCCCGCGAGGAGGGCAAGGTCTCCATGTACGTGTGCGGCCCCACCGTCTACAACTTCATCCATATCGGCAACGGCAGGGCCTACCTCGTCTTCGATGTCATCCGGCGCTATCTCTCCTATAAAGGCTACGACGTGCTCTACGTGCAGAACTTCACCGACGTGGACGACAAGATCATCAACCGCGCCCGCGAGGAGGGCAAGGCGCCGGAGGAGGTCGCGCGCTTCTACGAGGGGGCTTTCCTCGAGGACATGCGGGCACTGAACGTAAGGCCTCCCGACATCACGCCGCGCGCCACCGAGACCATCCCCCGCATGATCGAGATGATCCAGGCGCTGGAGGAGAAGGGCCACGCTTACGCCGTGGGCGGCGACGTGTTCTTCCGCGTAGAGAGCTTCAAGGAATACGGCAAGCTATCCGGCCGCTCCCTGGAGGAGATGCGCGCCGGTGAGAGGGTGGAGGTGGACGAGAGGAAAGAGTATCCCATGGACTTCGCGCTGTGGAAGGCCTCCAAGCCGGGCGAGCCGGCCTGGGATTCGCCCTGGGGGCCGGGGCGTCCGGGGTGGCACATGGAGTGCTCGGCCATGTCTCTTCACTACCTGGGCATGGGGTTCGACATCCACGGCGGCGGGCAGGACCTTATCTTCCCCCACCATGAGAACGAGATCGCCCAGTCGGAGGCATACGCGGGGACGGAGCCCTTCGCGCGCTACTGGCTGCACAACGGTTTCGTGAACATCCAGGAGGAGAAGATGTCCAAGTCGCTGGGGAACATCATCCTGGTGCGCGAGATCCTCAAGAGGTATCCCGCCGACGCGGTGAGGCTGCTCGCCCTCCAGACCCACTACCGTAATTCCATCGATTTCGGGCCCGAGGCGCTGGACGAGGCGCGCCGTGCCTACGAGCGCCTGGAGAACTGCCTCTTCGCCCTGGATGCCTTCCTGGCCAGACCGCATTCACGGACCGCGCCCCAGCGTACCCAGAGGGAGGTGGAGCTGTCAGACTCCTTCTTCGACTACGAGCGGCGCTTCGAGGAGGCCATGGACGGCGACTTCAACACCGCCCGCGCCCTAGGCGCCATCTTCGAGCTGGTGAAGGAGCTGAACACCTACCTCGATGAGCAGGAGCAATACAAGACCCTGGCCGGCCCCATGGTCGCCAGCCATGGCAGGGACACGCTGGCCAAGCTGTGCGGCGTCCTCGGGTTGTTTTCTCCGGCGCAGACGCCAGAGGAGGAGCGCACGGAGGCGGCAGCGGCCGAAGGCGGTCCCGGTGATTTTCCGACGGCGGAGGGCCTAATCGAGCTGCTGCTGGAGGCAAGGGCCGCGGCGCGCGAGAACAAGCACTTCGAGACCGCGGACCTCATACGCGCCCGCCTGCGTGAACTGGGGATACGCGTGGACGACCTGCGCGAGGGCCAGCGCTGGAAATTCGTGGGACCCCCCGAAGTATCCTGACGGCGCCCCACCGCTGTTTTTCCCGCGGGTCGAGGGAGAGCGGCTCGGGGACCGATATCAACATTACGCGAAGGGAGGCTTGAACCCGCGTTGAGATACGAACAGGTCGAGGGAAGGCGCGCCGTCCTGGAAGCCCTGAGGGGAGACCGGGTAGTGTACGAACTGCTGCTGGCAGAGGGCATGCAGCCGGGGAGGATACTCGACGACATACAGGCAGCGGCGCGCGGCAGGCGTGTCGCCGTCAGCGTACTGCCGCGCCGCGAGATAGAGCGGCTGGCCATCTCCGACACCCACCAGGGGGTCATCCTCAGGGTGGAGCCCTACCGCTACGCGAACTTCAAGCAGGTGTACCGCTCCCTGGAGGAGAAAAAGGATCCCTTCGTGATGCTCCTGGACAGCGTCACCGACCCGCGCAACCTGGGGAGCGTGGCGAGGACCTGCGAGGCGGCGGGGGTGGACGCCCTGCTCCTGCCGCGCAGCCGCGCCGCCCCGGTGACGCCGGCGGTGTTCCACTCCTCCTCCGGGGCGGTGGAGAACCTCGCCATTGCCACCGTCCCCAACCTGGTGAACGTGATGAAGGAGATGAAGAAGCTGGGGATATGGGTAGTGGGCGCCGATATGGGGGCGGGGAAGACCTGCTTCGAAGCCGACCTCACGGGTCCCCTCGCCCTGGTCATGGGTTCGGAGGGAGCGGGATTGCACCGCCTGGTGCGCGAGACCTGCGACCTCTGCGTGCGCGTGCCCATGTTCGGCAAGGTATCGTCGCTCAACGTATCGGCGGCGGCGGCGGTCATCATCTACGAGGCGGTGCGCCAGAGGAAGGGATTATGAGAGTCCTACCGGTGGGCGGCCGTGACCTCTTACATGCCCGTCCCGAGCTTGCACACATCATCTGCGAGACCCCGCATCAGGTGTGTTGCCCATGAAAGCTCTTCTGGTGGACGGCTACAACCTCATATATGCTCATCCGGAGCTCGCGCTTACGGTGAAGAGAGATCGGGAGGCGGCGCGCGAAGGCCTGCTGAAGGAGCTCTCCCCCCTTGCCTCACCTGGCCGTTACGAGATGGTGATGGTGGTCTTCGACGCCGCCGGTTCGAACCAGCCCGAACCGGTGGTGCAGGAGCGCGGTGCCATGACCGCGGTCTTTACGCGCAGGGGGCAGTCCGCCGACGCCTTCATCGAGAAGGCGGCGCGACGGCTCGCTCCCGGCGGCGAGGTGACGGTGGCCACCTCCGACCGCATGCTGCTCAACCTGGCCGGCGGTTTCGGAGCCGCCACCGTGGACGGGAAGGCCCTGCTAGAACGCTCGCGCGAGGCGCTGCTCGAGATGCGGGAGGAGATGAAGAGGGTCGCGGGGAGCGGGCGTTCCCCGCTCGAGGAGCGGGTGAGCGAGGAGGTCCGCCGCCTCCTCGACGACATGAGGTACCGGTAACATCGTTGCGAGGCGGCATCTAGTTCCCTCTTGGGATCAGTCACCCATGTCGCGAGGCCGCGGCACCACGGATAATGAAAATCTTCAGCGACTGGCGGCACAACATATAGTATTCGAG
>CAZQFX010000125.1:0-8299 GCA_964592775.1 uncultured Actinomycetota bacterium | reverse complement strand
GCGGGCGGGGATGCAGCGGCGGTCGAATGCGAGCGTATTTATGGATCGGGGTACTAAGTCTGAAGTCTGAGGAATATCGTCCTGACCTGCGAATCCCACTTCGGGGTCAGCCCTGGAACGGGACCAGTAGGGGCCTGCTCCGAAAATTCACCCTTCAGGACTATATGTTGTGCCCTCAGTCGGGGGAGATTTTCGTACTCCGTGGTTTTGCGGCCGCGCGACATGCACGGCTACCCTGTATAATAGCCTCTTGGGGAACGGACGAAGGCGAGAGGAAAGATATGCCCCGAGAAAGAGAGTACGACATCAAGGTGGACCTGCACGTCCACAGCATTTCCAGCGGGCACGCCTATTCGACCATCGAGGAATGCGCGCGCGCCGCGGCGGGCAAGGGGCTCGAGGCCTTCGCGGTGGCCGACCACGGCCCGGCCATCCCCGGCTCCGGCAACATGTACCACTTCCGGAACCTCAAGGTGCTGCCCCGGCGCTGGCACGGGGTGCTGGTGCTGCGCTCCGCGGAGGTCAACATATTGAGCCCGGACGGGCGCCTGGACCTCCCGGATCGCATCCTGGAGAAGCTGGACGTGGTCCACGCCGGGCTGCACCCTTATACCGGCTACGAGGGAGATGGGGTGGAGGAGAACACGGCCGCCCTGCTCTCCGCCATATTCCACCCCCTGGTGGACGTCATCGCGCACCCCGACAACCCCTCTTTCCCCGTGGACATGGAGAGGGTGGTGGAGGCGGCGGTGCGGGAGGGCAAGGCGCTGGAGGTGAACAACAGCTCCTTCGTCTATACCCGCGGCGGCAGCGAGGAGAACTGCCTGGAGATGGCGCGCCTGCTGCGGGACAGAGGAGGGCTGATGGCGGTGGGAAGCGATGCCCACGTGGCCACTTTTGCAGGAGAATTCGCGCACGCGGTCGAAATATTGCGGGAAACAGACGTGGCTCCTCAGAGAGTGATAAACTGCTCCATCGAGAGGCTGGAGGATTTCCTTGCCTCCAGGGGAAAGGGACCGAGCCTGGAGTGAGGGGCAGACCGCGACACATCGGGAGGAAGAGCGGGTATGGCAATCCCCGTGCGCAGGCTGAAAGGCGCGGAATTGAAAGAGGCGGAAAAGGAAGATAGAGAGCTCAGGAAAAACCTGGAAAAAATCGCTAAAGAGGTACGCTGGGACATAGTGCGCATGATAGGCCTGGCCCAGAGCGGCCACCCCGGCGGCTCGCTTTCCTGCGCCGATATCCTGGTCTGCCTCTACTTCCATACCATGAACCACGATCCCAAGAGCCCGGAATGGCGCTACCGCGACCGCTTCGTCCTCTCCAAGGGCCACGCCGCGCCGGCGCTGTACGCCGTCCTCGCCAGGAACGGCTATTTCGATCGCGACGAGCTGTGGCGCCTGCGCCGCCTGGGCTCCATGCTGCAGGGACACCCCGACAGCCTCAAAACGCCGGGAGTCGAGATATCCACCGGTTCCCTGGGCCAGGGACTGGCGGCGGCCTGCGGCATGGCCCTGGGCCTGCGCATGGATGGCAACCCCGCCCGCGTCTACGCCCTCATCGGCGACGGCGAGAGCCAGGAGGGGGGGATATGGGAAGCCTCCATGCTGGCGGGGCACCACTGCCTGGACAACCTCACCGCCATCCTGGACAACAACGGGCTGCAGATCGACGGCAGTTGCTGCGATGTCGTCAGCCTGGGCGACGCGGCGGCGAAATGGCGCTCCTTCGGGTGGGAAGTGGAGGAGATCGACGGCCATGACGTGGTAGAGATCTGCCGGGCGCTGGAGCGCGCCCGCTCGTCCTACGGCCCCGCCATGGTCATCGCCCACACCGTCAAGGGCAAGGGGGTCTCCTTCATGGAGAACAACGTGGACTTCCACGGCAAGGCGCCCACGCCCGAGGAGGAGGAGAAGGCCCTGAAGGAGATCGAACAACTTTGACGGCATCCCAGGAGACGAGGAACACCCGGGACGGCTACGCCGCGGCTCTGCTGGAGCTGGGGGAGAAGGATCCGCGCATAGTCGTCCTCGACGCCGACCTGGCGAAATCCACCCAGACGGAGAAGTTCAAGCTGCGCTTTCCCGAGCGCTTCGTGGACTGCGGCGTGGCGGAGCAGAACCTCATGGCCACCGCCGCGGGGCTGGCCACCACGGACAAAATCGTCTTCGCGTCCACCTTCGCCATCTTCGCCACCGGCAGGGCTTACGACCAGGTGCGCAACACCATCGCCTACTCCAACCTCAACGTGAAGATATGCGCCTCCCATGGCGGTATCACCGTGGGGGAGGACGGCTCCTCCCACCAGGCCCTGGAGGACATCGCCCTCATGCGCGCGGTCCCGCGCATGAAGGTGGTGGTTCCTGCCGATTACTACGAGACGCGCGAGGCGGTGAAGGCGCTGGCCTACATCGATGGCCCGGCATATATCCGCATGGGGCGCCCCAAGGTGCCGGTGCTCTTCGGCGAGGACTACCGTTTCGAGTTCGGCAAGGCACTGGTTACACGGCCAGGCCGCGACGTCACCGTACTGGCCTGCGGGTTCATGCTGCACCAGGCGCTGCTGGCGGCGGAGGAACTGGCGCCCGAGGGCATAGAGGCCGAGGTCATCGACCTGCACACGGTAAAACCCCTGGACCGCGAGGGCATACTGGCGTCGGTCGCCCGCACGGGAAGGGTGGTGACCTGTGAGGAGCACACGGTAATGGGAGGGATGGGCGGCGCCGTCGCCGAACTCCTGGGAGAGGAGATGCCCCTGCCCATGCGCATGGTGGGCATGCGCGACACCTTCGGGGTCTCGGGCATGCCCGACGAGCTGGTGGAACATTTCGGCCTGGGCCCCCGTCACATCGCCGAGGTGGTGCGCGGACTGTGCGGGTAGTAGAATAGTGCGGTTGGCGGGAAAGACGGTATGGTTAGGAGATGATGCGCAGTGATCCGTTTGAGGAGGGTCACCAAGGTATATAAGGGCAACGTGTACGCCCTGGAGGACGTGACGCTGGATATCGAGCGCGGCGAGTTCGCCTTCCTGGTGGGCCCGTCTGGTTCGGGCAAGAGCACCTTCATCAAGCTGCTCATCAAGGAGGAGGAGCCCACGGGCGGGCAGATCTACATCGCCGACACCAACATCAACCAGATACGCAAGTGGAAGGTCCCCTACCTGCGGCGCAAGATCGGGTGCGTGTTCCAGGACTTCAAGCTCCTGCCCCACAAGACGGTGTACCAGAACGTGGCTTATGCCATGGAGGTCACCGGCAAGTCCCACCGCGTGGCCGAGCAGCAGGTGCCCGAGGTGCTCAAGCTGGTGGGCCTGGGGCACAAGCTCGACGCCTTCCCGGACGAGCTCTCGGGCGGAGAGCAGCAGCGCGTGGCCATCGCGCGCGCCTTCATCAACCGCCCCCCCATCCTCCTCGCGGACGAGCCGACGGGTAACGTGGACCCCTCCCTGGCCGAGGGCGTCGTGCGCCTGCTGGAGAAGATCAACTCCGCGGGCACCACGGTGATCATGGCCACACACGACAAGGAGATCGTGAACGCCTTCCGTAAACGGGTGATCGCGCTGGAGAACGGGCGCATCATCCGCGACCAGGACAGGGGCGTGTACGGGTATGAATAGGATAACCTATTTCTCCTCCGAGACCTGGGCGTCCCTGCGCAAGAACCTCATCCTCGCCGTGGCCGCCATCGCCGTAGTGGCGGTATCCCTGGGCATCCTGGCATTGGTGGTCATGGGGTGGAACATGTTCAGCAACATGATCAAAAGCGCCGAGCGCAAAGTGGGCGAGGTGAACATCTACCTCTCCGACCTCACCATTGAGGAGGAGAGGGTGGCCATAGAGGCCTTCCTGGTGGGCATTCCGGAAGTGGACCACACCACGGTTACATACAAGGACAAGGAAACGGCGCTGCGGGAGTTCAAGGAGAGGTACCAGGACCAGCCGGAGCTGTGGGAGCACCTCGAGGAGAACCCGCTCCCCAACTCCTACGTGCTCATGACCAAGGACCCCGCGCACGTAGGGATCGTAGTCGGGATCATCAACAACGAAGCCCCCTACCGCGAGCGCATCGAGGACGTCAAGTCGGCGAGCTCGGCCATCGAGAAGCTGGAGAACATCTTCGACAAGTTCCGCCAGATCGGCATCATCGGCGTGGTGGCGCTGACCATCGTCGCCGTTTTGCTGATCTCGGTGACCATCCAGGTAGCCATCTTCGCGCGGCGCCGCGAGATCGGCATCATGAAGCTGGTGGGCGCCACCAACTGGTTCATCCGCTGGCCCTTCGTCATGGAGGGGGTTTTCGCGGGGCTGCTGGGGTCCCTGGTGGCCATCGTGGTGGCATCGGCTGTAAAGGTGTGGATACTGGACAAACTCATCGTTAACCTGCAATTCCTGCGCATGTCCCTGTCGTCGGGGCTGATCCCCGTGCTCTTCCCCTGCATGATCGTGGCCGGCATCCTCATCGGAGCCTTGGGCAGCGCCTATGCCCTGGGGCGTTACCTGGAGGTGTAGCCCCCAAAGCGCCAACGCCGCGGGCCGATTATGGAACATCCCATGCAGGATCCGGGGACCCGACGCAGAGACCGCATCACCATCATCGTCGCCGTCGTCCTCTCCCTGCTGCTGGTGGGCTCGTGCTTCGCCATACCCTACCTGCTCCCGTCCGACGGCTCGGATTCCGGGCGGGAGAAGACCAAGGCCGGCAAGACGACGGCGGAGGACGGCGAGACCGGGGAGCTGGAGCGGTTCCTGCTGGACAGCGAGGCCTACGACGACGCCCAGAACACCGTGGAGGCGAATTACGTGGACGAGGTCGACGAGGAGGGCCTGCTCTACGCTGGAGCACGGGGCATCCGCAGGATGTCGGGCGAGGGGGCGGACGAAGAGGCCCTGGTCGACCGGGGCATCGCAGCGATGATCGATTCCCTGGACGACCCGCACTCGTCCTACATGAGCGAGGAAGAGCTCGCGGCCCTGGACACCCAGCTCTCGGGACACCTGTCGGGCATCGGGGTGGCCATGGAGACGGCCAAGAACGAGATACGGATATTGAGGGTGCTCCCGGGGACCCCGGCCGAGGAGGTCGGGTTGCAGGCGGGAGATATCGTCAAGACGGTGGACGGCAGGGACGTAACGGGCATGGACTTGAGCGAGGTCGTCACCCTTATCCGGGGGCCGGCGGGGAGCATGGTAAAGCTGGGCGTGACGAGGCCGCCCTCCTCGGACATCAAGGACTACGACATCGTGCGCAGGGACATAGAGATCCCGGTGGTCGAGACGGAGATGAAGGAAGGCGGGGTAGGCTACCTGCATATCACGGACTGGACGCAGGACGTGGACCAGAAGATAGCGCAAGCCATCTCGGAGCTGAGCGCCAAGGGGGCGAAGTCGCTGGTCATCGACCTGAGGGCGAACCACGGCGGTTATATGGAGCCTGCTATCAGGGCCGCGGATATGTTCCTGCGCGACGGGGTCATCGTCTCCTCCCGCGGCCGCGTGGCCGGCACGACCAAGGAGTATACGGCCGACGGGGAGGTAGGGTGTGACCTGCCGGCGGTCATCCTCGTCAACCGCGGCACCGCCAGTTCCTCGGAGATCTTTGCCGCCGCCCTGAGCGAGAACGGCCGCGCCGTCCTGGTAGGCGAGACGAGCTTCGGCAAGGGCTCCATACAGAAGATATTCAGGCAGGACGACGGCAACGGCGTCCGCCTCACCATCGCCCGCTATTACACCCCCAGCGGCGCGAGCATAGACGACGAGGGGATCACCCCGGACATCCTCATAGAGAACCCGGTCATGGGGGGAGAGGATCTGCAACTGCAGAAGGCCGTGGAGGTCGCCGTCAGCGGCGTCTAGTGCACCAGCCTTCTCAACTCGTAAGGCCCGGCGCTCCCGCACGGACGGCTCGTCTATCGAGATGTGAAATTCCGTCGTGCTTGTGCTTCGTCGCGATAAGTTTTCTGCCGAGGGCGAACCTAAAAAGTTGCAGTGCGGACACTGCAACTCTATTAAGTTCTTGGTGGAGGCGGGGGGAGTCGAACCCCCGTCCAGAAACCCGGCCAGGTGGGCTCTACGAGCGTATTCGCCGCTTGTTTTCACCCCCGGCGTGCCCGGCGAAAGGCCTGCCGGAAGCTATCCCGTTAAAGATGTCCCTCAGCCTTAACGGGCGTGAGGCCTCGGTGATCCCGCTGCATGACGCCCCTTCCCCGGTCGCGGGCCTCCCGGAGAGGGACGGGCCGCTTACGCAGCCAGTGCTAACTCGCTGTCAGCGTTTATTTTGTTTTCCCGATTGCTGACGAGGCTCGGGCCCCCGGCTCGCTCCCGCGCTGCCCGCCGATCCCTGTCGAAGCCGTTTCGCCCCCACGTTTTCAAGGTCCCGAATGGTCTCACGCTTATATTCTATCACTCGGCGCGCCCCTGCCGCCGGATTTCATCATCCTCTCCATGTCGCGGCGCGCTTCCCTCTCCATGATATCGCGGCGGCGGTCGGCCTTGGCCTTCCCCCGTGCCAATCCCAGCTCCACCTTTATCTTCCCCTTCTCGTTGAGGTAGAGGCTCAAGGGGACCAGGGTATAGCCTTTCTCGGCCACCTTGCCCTCCAGGCGCTGGATCTCCTGCTTGTGCATGAGCGCCTTCCTCTCGCGCAGGGGCTCGTGGTTGAAGGCGCCGCCATGGCTGTAGGGGGCGATGTGCATGTTCCGGATATACAGCTCCCCGCCCTGCATGCTGGCATAGCAGTCGCGCAGGTTGGCCTTCCCCTCGCGGATGGACTTCACCTCCGAGCCGAGGAGTGCGAGGCCCGCTTCGTATCTCTCCTCTATATGGTAGTCGTGCCTGGCCTTGCGGTTCTCGGCCAGCGTCTTGACCCTGCCCAAGACTGCCTCCTCACAAGTCACGTTACCGGGCAAACGCCCGGTTGGGATAATCATACCCCAAGCCGGGAAGGGTTAGGAAACCGACACCGCCATGCCCGGACTTGCCTGCCGGTAGAGCGCGAGATGATGAGGGGGACATGGCGAAGCGCGGGAAAACGAGCGATGATGTATAAGAATGTGCCTGGCCGGAGTACTAAGTACCCCGATCCATAAATACGCTCGCATTCGACCGCCGCTGCATCCCCGCCCGCTGTGTTGCGCTCCTTGCGACGTACTCGCAGAGTACGCCTCAGTCGCGCGCCTTGCGGGCGTGGCGCAGCGACGCTCTCGATACGTTACCGTATTTACGGACCGGAGTACTAAGCGTGTGAGCTGAGCAAGCGACCCCGCCGCTATATCACCTGGCCATCGAGGACCCAACCAAGACCTCCCATAGCCTGATCGAAGGCACCTTTGAGGGCGAGGTGGAGGTGGTGGAGGACAGCGACTACACCGACAACCAGCGCTTGCTGCGGAGCGGCAAGGTGCTCATGGACGAGATGGGCGAAGCAGGCCGCGACGATTGACGAACGCCCCACAACAGGGTTTATC
Source organism: uncultured Actinomycetota bacterium (assembly GCA_964592775.1). Classification (GTDB taxonomy): domain Bacteria; phylum Actinomycetota; class Geothermincolia; order Geothermincolales; family RBG-13-55-18; genus SURF-21. The sequence goes on along the minus strand of CAZQFX010000125.1, from coordinate 837 downwards.
ATCGGTCTATGTTGATCAAGCTGTCAGAGGATCTCTACCGAATTCGGGGTTCCTTCGGCTCCAATATCTATGTCATCACCGAGGACGGGCTGACGCTTGTGGACGGCGGTTTTCCCATGGACCTTGCGGCGATCCACCTGGGTTTGCGGGAGCTGGGCGCGAAGCCCGGGGATATCGATCTCGTCGTAGCGACCCATTACCACGGTGACCATACGGGGACCATCGCGGGATTGCGGAGGAGGTACGGTGTGCAGGCGGCGATGCACGGTGAGGACGGCCTGTACGCTTGCGGCGAAAGACCCCAGGAGACGACCGACGTCGCCTTCGCAAAGCTGCTCTTCTACACCGCGCTGTGGCCCCTCTTCCGCTACCGCCACTTCCAGCCCGATCGCCTTCTCGCGGGGGGAGACGCCGTCGATCTGCTGGGAGGCCTGGAGGTACTGCATACGCCGGGCCATTCCCCCGGCAGCATCTGCCTGTACGGAGACAGGCGCGGCATCCTCTTCAGCGGCGACATGGTGCGCAACGAGAGGGGCATCCTGGAAGGACCGCCCCCCCATTTCACGCCCGACGAGCCCGCGGCATGCCGTTCCCTGGAGAGGATATCAGGCCTCGATTTCACTATGCTTCTGCCCGGGCACGGCGAGGTCGTCCTCTCGGGCGCCGGAAACCGTTTCCGCTATACGCTGGAGGAAGGAAAGATCTGGCCCGCGGGTCCCGGCTAGGGGTCAGCCCTGGAACGGGATTTATTCTCCCACCAGATAATCCCACCTGGGGTCAGCCCTGGAACGGGATCGTTAGCCGACGGCAATCCCACCTGGGACATGCCACCGTCGC
>CAZQFX010000124.1:0-8321 GCA_964592775.1 uncultured Actinomycetota bacterium | reverse complement strand
CTTTTACCTGCAATTATTTGGGAATTAGGTCGTCAGCGGCGCGGAAGTTCCGATATAAACCCCCGAGGATTTTCTAACGATAGAGGCCTATCGTGCCGAGAATAGTTATGACTCGATAGGCGTCCTTCCTGCCGGACGACCTCCAAATATGTGCAGACAAGAGGGTTTTACCCTTATTGAGCTGATGATAGTTATTCTCATCGTCGGCATCCTCGTGGGCATCGCCACGCCGGTTTATATTGCCGCCAGGGCCAACTCCGAGGAGAAGGTGTGCATGGCCAACCTGAGGATGCTCAATCAGGCGGCAGCCATCTACGGCGTGAGAAACGGCGTCTATCCCGCCGATGTGAGCGACCTCGTGCCGGAGTACATGGGCGTAGAGCCGAGATGTCCCGGGACGGGCGACAGTTCCCCATATGAGGTCGATCCCGGCGGTGCTGGCGAGCAGCCCCGTTTTATCTGTACCTACCATGGTTTGTAGGCGGGCACTTCGCGTTTGGGATCAGCCCTTTCTCTCCCCGTCCTTCCAGTAGCGTTTTTCCAGTTCCCGCTTGATGATCTTGCCGTCGATATGGCGGGGCAGCTCGTCCAGGAACTCCACCTTTGCCGGCAGCATGTAGCCGTGCAGTCCCTGCTCCCTGCAGAAGGAGAGGATAGACTCCTCGCTCGCCTCCTTACCCCCGTGGAACTGCACGCAGGCGATGGGCACCTCTCCCAGGTCGGGATGGGGCATGCTCACCACCCCCACATCGAAAACGGCGGGATGGCGCAGGATGACCCCTTCGATCTCCAGGGGGTAGATGTTGACCCCGCTGGAGATGATCATCTCCTTCAGCCTGCCCGTGAGGTAGAGGAAACCATCCTCGTCGGTGTAGCCGAGAAGGCCATCATCGTACCATTCCACCCCGTCGATGATGCGTATAGACTCGTGCAGCCTGTCCTCGGAGCCGGGATAGCGCAGGGAGAGGGTGGACGCGGTGCGCCCCATGACCTTCCCGATCTCGTCGGGGCCGGCCCACCTCTCCTCCTCCTCGACGAAGATTCCGAGGTCGCCGCAGCGCGCCCTTCCCACGCTGTTGATACGCTGCGGTTTATCATCGTAGTCCTCGGGCAGCAATATGGTGATGATAGCCGTCTCCGAGCTGCCGTAGTATTCGCTGAAGACCGCTCCCGGCGCGCCCTGCTCCATGAAGAGCTGGTTGATATCCCGCTTCACCTGTGGGGGACAGGGGGCGGCGGCGCAGATGAGGGAACGCATGGAGGACAGGTCGTACCTCCTCTTCACCTCGTCGGGAAGCGCGAGCACGCGCTGCAGGATGGTGGGGGCAACGATGACCCAGTTTATACGCTCGGCCTCGATGAGGCGCAGCCACTCCTCGGCGTCGAACTTGCGCATGAACACGCCGGTTCCCCCCAGCATGAAACAGGGCGCCCAGCCCGCCGCCGTCCCGGCGTGGTACACGGGCGTGACGATGAGGGACCTGATGTTATGGGAGACGGGGTCGCATATGCGGTCGCCGCCGAACCAGTAGAAGTAGCTGAAGGCCCTCATAGTGTAGGGGATGAAGTTCTCGAAGGTCTCACGCGGCGCCTCCGCCAGGTCGGAGAGGGCGTAGCTCAGGCTGTCGTAGAGGTTTGAGCTCTTGGGTATGCCGGTGGTCCCCCCGGTGTAGGGGTTGAGGGAGGCGAGGAAATTCACGTCGGGCCTCGTGGACGGGGCTTTTCTCAGCAGTTCCTCGTAGGAGAGCATCCCCTGCGGGGGAGGGCCGTCTCCTCCCAGTACGACGAAATGCTCGATGCCCTCGAGGCCGTCCTTTATCTCCGCCACCTTGTCCAGGAGGTCGGCGTCGAAGATGAACACCCTGGGTGTGCGCAGGTTGATGGTCTTGCGCAGCTCCTCTCCCGTTAGGTGCCAGTTGACGAAGGGCATGGGCGCGCCGATGAGGCTGGTGGCGTTGAGGATCTCCAGGAAGGCCGCGCTGTTGTAGATCATCGTCGCCACGCGGTCCTTGGGTCTCACCCCCAGACCCTGCAGGGCGTTCGCCAGCCTAAGAGCGCGATCCTTGAGTTCGCGGTAGGTGTATCTTCTGTCCCCGTCCACGGCCGCCTCGCGCTCGCCGAAGACGTCCCACATGGCCAGCGACCAGTTGGGGACGATCTTTCCCACCTTGACCCTGCCCAGGTCGCGCAGGTTCCTGAGCAGCCCCTGCCCTCCGGTGAAGATCTTGAAGGCGATTTTGAAGGTGTTCTTTCCGCCGCCCCATTGCTGTTTGAAGGTTCTCCCCAGCCCCTTGGCCTCCTCCATGCGGAGGAGGGGAGGCAACGACCGCATCATGCCCGAGAAGGTCTTCTCCGCCTGCATTTTCATCCCCCCTTGGTCCGGCGCGCCCCCGAGGGCAGCTCTTCCTGAACTCAGGCATCTTAGTACCCCGGTCCGTAAATACGCTCGCAACAGGTCGCCGCCGCATCCCCGCCCGCTGCGTTCCGCTCCCTGCGACGTACTCGCAGAGTACGCCTCAGTCGCGCGCCTTGTTGGCGTGGCGCAGCGATGCTCTCGATACGTTACCGTATTTACGGACCGGAGTACTTAGTTGTGAAGAGGATTCTGCGATGAGTGGGAGGACTAAGCTGTTAGAGTTGCTCCGGTACCCCAAGGATAATACAGGTGGCGTCGATAAGCCACACCGCGCCTATATTATGATAAGAGGAACAGGAGTACGTAGTAGAGCGCGTTGTTATAGACCTCGCCGTTCTTTATCCCGGTAAAGAGGACGACGGGGACGAAAAACGAGGCGGTCAGGACGATCATCACGATGCTGGAGATAACGGGGAAGAGCACCAGCTCCTTGTCTTGTTTGAGCACCCCCAGGCTCTCCTTGAAGATCTGCATGCTCCGGTTGAACGTTCCCGCCATACCCATCACCGCCTTTGGTCGCTAAGCCCGCTTCAAGTCCTACAAAGTAATCGTATGTTCAGCCCCGGCCCTTTAAGGCCGGTTCCTCTGCGAAGAACATGCGGCAGCGGGCGGGCATCCGGTCAGTCCTTGATGCGCCTCAGTTCGATGGTCACCGCGTTATCCTTGTCGACGCAGTCGAACTTGACCACCTCGGGGTCGCCCCACTCCTCGGGGAAACTCCCCCCGTACTCGAGCATCACGATATAGGGAAATATATCGTGGTAGAAGTAGCCGCACAGCCCGCCCGAGGATAGGCCGCTCAGCTCGATCTCGTCCCCGGCCTTGTGCCCGGCCTCGCAGGTCCCCTTCACCGCCTTGATGGTCCCGACCAGCCGGTAACCCAGCTGCTCCACTTCCGCCATGATCTCTCACCCCCGATGTTCCCGCAACTACTTATCGCATCAATAATACGTCTTGGAATGGACGCGGGAAACACCGTGGCCGCCGGACTGGGACGTCCGTGCGGTCGTCTCTGCCCGCAATGCTCCCGGCCTTATGTCTCGAGCTATATGGAAGTCCTGTGGCGGATAGGAATGATGAGTCGCATACGGCTCGAGGTGAGCATACGCCGGTTCGGCGAGCAGGACCGGGGAGCGGATTGAGGCTTGCCTTTCAGTACGTCAGATGGAGTCGAAAAACTCGAGGATGAGCCCGTTGACGGCGCGCGGGCGCTCCATGTGCACGGTGTGCGTGCCCCCCTTGACGACCTCCAACCTGGCGTCGGGGATGGTGGCCGCGGTGTCCTTGAAGACCCGCAGCGGGTCGGGATGGAGGGAGAGGAACTCGTCGCGGTCGCAACCGATCACCAACGTAGGTGTCCGGATGCGGCCCAACTCCTCCTCGGTGAAGTCGGGCAGCTCCGTCCACATCCTCCGCATCTCGCGCGCGAATTCTCCGCCTTTTTCCGGTTCCACCGTCAACAGGCGGCGTATGGCCATCATGCCCAGCATGGACATCGAGTTGGGCTTCAGCATGTCGTCGATTTTCCGCTTCGCCTCCGTGCTGTAGTTGTCGGTGCTGAAGGGAGTGCCCAGGAGCACCAGGCTGCGCACGAGCTCCGGCCGGTCAAGGGCCATGGCCAGCGCCGTGCTGCCGCCGTCGCTCCACCCTACCAGGTGTACCGCGCCCAACCTCAGCCTTGCGATGAACGCCGCGGTGTCCTCGGCCATGCGGCGGTAGGTGAGGGGCTGTGAGCCTAGGGTCGTGCGTCCGTGGCCGCGCGAGTCCGGGGTGATGACGCGGTAAGTGTGCGCGAGTGCGGGTATCTGGCCCGCCCAGGTCTCGGCGAACATGAATCCGCCGTGCAGGAGGATGACCGGCTCGCCCCGGCTGTAGCAGTGGTAGTGGATGCTTATGTCGTTCACCTCGACCCGGCTCGCGAGGTTCTCCGGTCGCACGCGCAGCATCCAAAAGCGGTAGGCGGCGTAATCGCGCATGAAGGCCGCGCTCATGCGCGCGGACTGCCTCAGCTCTTCGATGATCCGGTTGCCCATGCCCCCAGTATATCCCTCCCTAGGATTTATGGGTTCTTGTGCGAGGTTCTTCTGCAATAAGTGTGGGTGGCAGTGGAGCCTTTGGGGCCCTCATCATGCATGCCCTTTCTTGCCACCACACTCATCGTAAAAGAACCACTGCAGGACCAGCCGTCAGAGGACGGCAACGCCTTCAGCATAGAAAATGCTCCCATCGGTTGTTTTCGAAAGGTGGTTTGTGAACGGGTCACCCTTCCTCGATGGCCCGCATGAGCTCGAGCGCTTCCTCGAAGCTGCCGCCGCAGAATAGCGGGTCCGGCTGGTAGGTCGAGCACACCTCCGGCCGTTCCGGCCTGCCCCACAGCCCGCACAGGTTATCCGCGGTGAGATGCTCGCACCGCACCCCGGCGGGCTTGCCCGAGGAGGATATGGAGAGGGCGATACAGCACGCCCCGCACTTACGGCATTCCATATAGTTGCTCTCTACGCTCAAGGTTCATATACCGATCCCATGAAAAGCAGGGTATCCGTCTGGTTGTCACGGATGACGAAGAAGAAGGGCCGGTCCACCTTCATGACGAAGAAGGGCTCCTGCTCCTCGTCTATACCCATCGTCATACCCACCGCGGTGACCGCGGCCGCCTCCGTTCCTTCCTCGTTGACGTCGATGTAGGTCTTCTGGATCACCCTGTCGATCCAAAGGGGCCGCACATCCGCCATCCCCGGGAACGCATCGCCCAAGAAGGCCGCATCCATCCCCAGGGAGGAGAGGGCCGGACTGAGGTCGGCCTCGAAATCCATCTCGAAACGGGGCAGCCCGATCGCCCCTTCGCTTGGCGCCAGGGACGCCATCCATTCTTCCCACCTGGCCAGGTTGAGGCCGCTGACGAAGTCCTTCAGGCTGGTTCCTATGCGAGGCAGGAAGACATACATGCTCAGGCGTCCATCGCCATAGGGGAGACTAACCACCTGGAAGTCCTCGTTCTCGCTGTATTCGTACTCGCCTGTCTGGTGCATCATGGGAACCTCCTTTTTTCCGCCTCCCGCGAGGCGGAAAGGAGCGTCGGCAGTCATCGCGGGATCGAACTCCCAGGTCCATGTCCCCTTGAAATAAAGGGCGTTAATGAGCATAGCCATGAGTTTTTCGAGTTCGAAGGCGCTTGCGATCTCCTTAATCTTTCCGTGGGTTTTCTCATCCACCCAACGGTTGATTGCCCCGGCCGCTTCTCCTCCCTGGAAATTTACGCTTGCCACCTCCGCGTCGTAGTTATCCACGCAGCGTTCGCGGAAATCCTCGAGAAATCCTATCTCATCGTCGCTCCAGATGGAGTTGGCGATCTCCAGTTGTACACTCTCGTCCGCCCCCAGCAAAGAATCGATGAGGCCGCGCATCGTGGCGTTTACTTCATTGAGGCTCATGCCGGTGAAATCCAGCACATCGGCCATCCCCTCCGCCACCTCGTCGCTCGCCCCGTTGTACGCCATGGCCAGCGCGAGCCTCGCGCTCAAGGGAGAGAGGAAAATATTGGCCGTCCCGTTGCCCTCGGCGACCTTGCGGAAAAGCGCGAAATCGAAACCCGTAGTGCGCGTCTCCACGCGGGAGGCCTGGGCTTCCGTCTCCCCGGCGTTCGTCGCCGGCGCCGAACCCCCGCAACCGGCCAGCATGGGCAGGACGAGGATGGATACGAGCAGGACCACAATCGTTCTTGGCATGTTCATCACCCCCAGATATCAGCCGCCTATCAGACTTTATTGTGATGCCCAGAAGGCGACCGAAAGTTCCCCCAGCTGTGCCCGGGCGGGTACGGAGCAGGAGACACGTTTCGGTGTGCCCGATATTCCTCGTAGAGTCGTACGATCTCGTCCAGATGCCAAGGCCGGAAGTCATGGGAGTCAACCCCTACGTCCAGAAGCATCGTCCCGCGGCGGATACTTTCTTCCCGGGCATAGGAATTAAAGGCCCCGTGAGAATGCCCGAACAGGTGCCAGCTACCGTGATGGGAGTAAGGCCATACCTGGTGGCAATAATGGGAAAGGAATAACTTCTGATACGCCGTATGGTCATATCGAATATATCCCCCTTCGCCGGCCCGCACTTCTTTAGGGAGGGAATGCACGTTCAAGAGATAGCTCTCGCGGACATCCTCGAAGCGGCATGATAGGTTTTCAAGCGCTTGTCGTGGGAACCGATGCACAAGTAGATTTTCCCGCTAAGGCGTTCCAGTATCTCCAGGGCCTTTACCGCCGGCCCGAGGCAAAAATCCCCCAGATGATACACACGAGTATTCTTGAATACGTACTTGTTCCAAAGGCATACCATGAACTCGTTCATCTCCTCCACGGAGCTGAACGGACGCTGGCAGTACTTGATGATATTGGCATGGTACCAGTGCGTATCGGCCGTGAAACATATCTTATCCATGGAATTGATTATAGCGGTGGGTAAAGACGCCGTTTCGATACGCCGGTGGCGATACGTGTGCAACTTTTTCAGCGCTTGGAGCATATAATCTATTGGCGGCGTACGAGGGGCGGCATTTCACGGTGGTGGTTGCTTGAAGGACGAAGAACGCGCCGGGCTGGAGACGAGGGCAAAGAAAGACCCCGACGCCTTCGGCCGCCTGTTCGAGCTGAACTACGACAGGATATTCAACTACATCCTCTACGGCACGGGTGACGTTGAGGCGTCCCTCGACCTCACCTCGGAGGCCTTCTTCAAGGCCCTGAGGTCGCTGCGGCGTTTCGACCCCCGCAAGGGTTCCTTCACCACCTGGCTCTTCGCCATCGCCTCCCGCGAGGTCGCCATGCATTTCCGCAGGCTCGGCAGGGCCGGGAAGCATACCGCGGCGGGAGGTTTCTTCGGCCCGGAGGCCGGGGAGGTCAGGGGAAGTGTCCCCGCCGAGATTATCGAGGACGCGAGGAGGGAGATGGAGAGGTGCGAGGATGCCGTCGTCCTTATACCGCTTCTGCGGGAACTCGCGCCGAAGTATCGTGAGGTCATCTTCCTCAGGTTCTTCGAGGACAGGCCGCTGGAGGAGATAGCCGCCATGCTGGGCCGCCCGCTGGGGACGGTGAAGGCGCAGTGCCACCGCGGCTTGAAGATACTGAAGGGAAGGATGCAACCCGCGCGGGGGCCGGAGCATATGCATATAGGGGAGACAGAAACGGCGCCCCGCATAGAGGCCGGCCTGGAGGAGGCGGATTGAGATGAGTAAGGATATCGAGGAGACGCGCCTGAAGAGGATCGTGATACCCGCCCACCGCGAGGCGCTGGGAGCGGCTTTGAGGAAGGAGTACGAGGATAGGGCGGCCGCCCGCGGCGCCGGTACGAGGCGGCTTTTCCGCGGGCGGCGCGGGGGCGTGAAAGCCACAGTAGCTGTGTTGGCGGCAGCCTTGGCGTCAGCGACCGTCATCGTCCTTATCCTGGTCGGCACAACGGGAGGCGGTGAGCCCGGCGTGACCGTACTCTCCGGGTCGCAGGCGCTCGCCGCACGCGAGGAGGCGCGCACTACCGGGTTCGACTTCGCTCTCTTCAGGGAGGTGTCGGCGGGCGGCCCCGGTAACGTCGTGCTCTCGCCCCTGAGCGCGAGGCTCGCGCTGGCCATGGCGTACAACGGGGCGAGTGACGAGGTGGCGAAGGAGATGGCCTACGTCCTCGACTTCTCGGGCATGAGCCTGGATGAAGTGAACGCCACGATGCGCGGCCTCATCGATTCTTTACTGGGGGCGGACGAGAGTGTACAACTGGAGATCGCCAACTCCATCTGGAGCGACGACGGAATCGAGTTCCGCGAGGATTTCCGCGCACGCTGCGTGGAAAGCTACGACGCCGAGGTAGCCGGCGTGGACTTCCAGGGCGGGGAGGCCGCCGGGGTCATCAACGCCTGGGTGGA
>CAZQFX010000123.1:0-8331 GCA_964592775.1 uncultured Actinomycetota bacterium | reverse complement strand
ATCCTGATTTCCCACACTTTATGGCGAAGAGCCGAATTAAAGGGCCGACAAGGTGAGAACGGGAAGCAATGTGGCATTCGTAGATACCGCGATCATCAAGATGGCCCATATAACCCCGCCTATGATGCCAATGGCCAGCCCGATCCACCCCAGGATGATGCCGGCCTTAGCGTTGGATTCCCCCATCTGCCAGCCACCGCTCGCCGCTATCTCGCTCTTGGCGCTGGAGCCGAGGACGATGGCCAGGACCGAGCAGACTATCGGGCAGATGAACAATCCCACTATCCCCAGTATCAGGGAAGCGGTCGCCTTGCTGTTGCTTGTCTGGGCCATAACCGGGTAGGGACCCGGCCCGTATGGGACACCCGGAGGAGGAGCCTGGGGAGGATATTCGGCCGGGGGTTGTCCGTAGGGCGGAGGCGGAGGCGCCGCCCCTCCCGGCTGCATGCCAGTGCCTGCCTGCGGTGGTGGAGGCGGTCCGGCTCCCTGGGCTGCCTCCTCCGGAGTGAACGTAGCGCCGCAACCGGAGCAAAAGACGGCGTCTTCGGGATTTTCCGTACCGCACCTGGCGCAGTTCTTCATCCCATGTCCCCCTTCCTCGTTATTACTCGTTATTACGGCCTGCCCTTACATAAGCCAGTATATCTCAATTCTAATGACTTGGTTCTCCTGCCGATATATAGGGCACAGGGAGTCTTTCCGGAACACAATTCGAGGTGGGTAAGGCTCCGCGATCCGTCAGGGTATGAACAAGGCTACGAGTTTCTTCAATCCCCTCGGCCACGAACCCTCCAGTTGGCGAAAATTCCGGGCTATCTGCAGGAGTTGCTTCCTCGCGCGCCAGATCGACGGGAGTTGCCGGAAAGTGAAGTTCTTCCGCTTCGCGATCCTCGCCATGTCCAGCGGCTTCTTGCGGGTGTTCATGCAACCCTCCGGCATCAATACACGAGCACGAGCCCGTGCAGGGATCCCCGTGGCGCGTCGCCGGGCCGGCTGCTGCCTCCCAGGGGATAAACGTCCCAGCCGGCGTTGGCCGCCATGGCGAAAACGTCTATCCCGGATGCCTCCATGGATGGCCTGGAGAGATCCGCATGCCTGCATTTAGCCCTGTCCTTGAGGGCTCGGCATCCCGATTCGTACAGGCAGAGTACGGCTTTGCAGTCACCGGCGGCGAACCCGAGCGGCTTGTAGCCCTGCCGGCATGCCCGCTTTTCGATGAGGGACACGATCTGGAAGCAGAGAATGTAATAGGTCCCCACCATGATCAGGGCGCCTTCGTCGTCGAAGACGTCGCTTTCGAGGCAGTGCGCGATACCCGGCGCCGATAGATAGCCCTGATCCGCCGCGATACGGAAGAAGACACCCTTTTCGTAAGCGGCGACCTTGGAGCGGATCTCTTCGACCGAGTCACCATGCGGCGGGCAATGCCCGCAGGCCTCCAGCAATCCCGCGATCCTGAAGATACTTTCCCTTGCGTCCTGAACGGAATAGCGGCCCGGCTTGCGGTTATCGCGGCTCCCATTTTCCTCCCGGGCATGGCCGCCGTCGACATCCAGCCGGAACACGACCGCCCAGCGGTATTCTCCTATCGCGTCCCGTATCGAGTCCTTGGGGAAACGGGGCACGGGCCAGAAGACCGATCTCTCCTCGGCCGGGACATCCGGCGTATCCGCTTCCACGTCCCTGAACGCCATGTCCCCGCCTTCGACAACGGCGCATGCATGGGCGCCCTCGTCGAGCGCTTGTCCGCACAGCCCGTCCAGGGCTTCCATCAACCTGGATTCGCGGCTGTCGTCTTCCTTCGGTAGAACACGGGCGATCTCCACCCTACCCTCCATTTCAAATGGACCCGTCTGCCGATATCCAAGACGTTCATGGGAGATCCAGGAACTCCTCCGTACTCATACCCGACTGATCGATGATGCTGCGTACGGTTCCTTTCTCGAGATCGCGCGGATGAACAGGCACCGTCATTCGGAGGGTTCCTTTTTTCAAGATCTTCGAGCCTGTTTTATAAACCTCGCACCAATCCCGCTCTCCCAAAATTGCGGCAAAATAGGCATCATTATGGAGGGCGAACCGTCAATAACGGGCCATTTCGGTGAATATGTGGAGAGCTATTGCTTCCTGGATGTTAGCCAGAGCCTCGTCGTAAGTATCGCCTTCCGAAATACACCCCGGGAGGGCAGGAACGGTAACCGTGTAACCTCCTTCCTCCTGGGGATCGAGGATAACCTTGTGGTATTTCCTCGGCATGCCCTCTCCTTTAACGCCGTTGACGATCAACGCTTTAAGGAGATTATATATCAACCCGTCCTTATAACGCGGTGAGGTGCCCGCTCTCGACCAGCCATGCATACTCCCCCCTGTCTGCCCCTTAAACAGTCGCGGCTTGCCTGCCGGAGCGATACCCCTCCAACAGCCCCCGGAAGGCGTCACCCTCCAGCGTCTCCTGCTCCAGGAGAACCTCCGCAATGCCCTCCAACGCCGCCGTGTTCTCCGCCAGGATGCCCTTCACCCTGTCGTAGTTGTGGGTAATGATCTTTTTCACTTCCTGGTCGATAAGCTCCGCCGTAGCCTCGCTGTAGTTGGCTTCCTTGCCGTAGGAGTATTCGCCCATGAGGAGGCGGGCGCCCCTCTCCAGCCCCAGGGAGATGGGCCCGACGCGCTCGCTCATGCCGTAGTCCTCCACCATCTTGCGGGCCAGGATGGTGGCTTTTTCCAGGTCGTTCTGGGCGCCGGTGGAGATCTGCTTGAAGACGATCTCCTCGGCCACGCGCCCTCCCAGCAGGACGGCCAGGCGGTCCTCCAGCTCGGGGCGCGTCAAGATGTAACGGTCCTCCTCCGGAAGCTGCATGGTCATGCCCAGGCTCCCGATGCCGCGGGGGATGACGGTGATGCGGTGTACCGGGTCGGCGTGCTCCATCAGGGACGCGGCCAGAGCATGGCCGACTTCGTGGAAGGCGACCACCCGCCGTTCCTTGTCGCTCATCACCCGGCTCTTTAGCTCCAGGCCTCCGATGACGCGGTCTATCGCCCGCTCGAAATCCTCCTCGAATACCTGCTTCTTGTTCTTGCGAGCCGCGAGCAGAGCCGCCTCGTTGACCACGTTGGCCAGCTCGGCCCCGGCGAACCCCGGGGTACGGGCGGCGATCACCCTGAGGTCCACGTCGTCGGCGAGCTTGACCCGCCGCGCGTGCACCCGCAGTATCTCCTCGCGGCCCCTGATGTCGGGACGGTCGATCATGATCTGGCGGTCGAAGCGCCCCGGCCTGAGGATAGCGCTGTCCAGGACCTCGGGGCGGTTGGTCGCGGCGAGGATGATGACCCCGGTCTGGGGGTCGAAGCCGTCCATCTCCGATAGCAACTGGTTCAGGGTTTGCTCGCGCTCCTCCGTGCCCCCGCTGGCCACGATACCGCCGCGCACCTTGCCGATGGACTCGATCTCGTCGATGAAGACGATGCAGGGAGCCTTGGCCTTGGCCTGCTCGAAAAGGTCCCGCACCCTCGCGGCGCCCACGCCCACGAACATCTCCATGAACTGCGAGCCGCTGATGGAGAAAAAGGGCACGTCGGCCTCGCCCGCCACGGCGCGGGCCATGAGGGTCTTGCCCGTCCCCGGCGCGCCGACAAGGAGCACTCCCTTGGGGATCTTGGCCCCGATGCTGCGGTATTTCTGGGGATTGCGCAGGAAGTCGATGATCTCCCGCAGCTCTTCCTTGGCCTCGTCCAGGCCCGCCACGTCGTCGAAGGTGACGCGGTCGACGCTGCGGTCGTACAGTTTCACCTTGGACTGCCCGAAGGACATGGGGCTGGCCCCGCCGATGCGCCGGGAGAGGCGGCGGAAGACGAAGAACCAGATGAAGGCGATAAGGCCCAGCGGCAGCATCCAGGTAAGCAGGAAATCGCGCCAGAAGGTGTTTTCCACCCTCCCCGAGAACTCCACGCCCTTCTCCGTGAGCAGGCTGATGAGCTGCTGGTCATCCGTGTTGGGGATGCGGCTGGTGGTGAAGTTGCTCTCCCCGTCTTCGCCCACCGAGGTCCCCTCTATCCTGGTATCGGTGATGGTGACCTTGCTGACCTCGCCATCCTCCAGGCGCGACAGGAACTCGCTGTAGGATATCGCCGTGGTCTCGAAGGGGTTGGCGAACTGTATGCTCAGGATTATCGCCAGTGCTACGAGGGCGTATATCGCGTACAGCCAGACCCTTTTCTTCTTGCTCTCTTCCATGGTGTCATTATACCCGCTGGACGGGGTCAGCTCCGGACATTGGACAATGCATGGACCGCCGTCATCGCGAGCGCCAGCGAGGCGATCTCCTTCAGACCGCTATCATGTCCGGAGGAGATTGCAACGTCGGCCGCGCTTCCTCGCAACGGCGTTTTTCGCGCTGCGCCGCGCGCGCTTATCCCGCGGCGCTCGCATGCGAGCGTATTTATGGATCAGGGCACCAAGGGCGGTGGCGGTCGCCACGCGGGTCGGGGCCGGCCCCGTCCGCGATGCGTAAAACCGAGTCAGGCCGGCAGGCTGGAAGGCTCCTCCGGCGTCTCCAGCACCTCGCCCTCGATACCCACTTCAATGGTTGAGAAGGGGATGTCCCTGCCGGAATCGGCTATGGCCTGACGCGCCAGGGCGACGATCCCGAAGCAGCAGGGAACCTCCATGAACGCCACCGTGAGCTCGCGGATATCGTTCTCGCCCAGGACGGCGGCGAGCTTGTCGCGGTAGAAGGCGGCATCATCCAGTTTGGGACAGCCTACCATGAGGATCCTGCCGTCCAGGAGCCGGCGGTGGAAATCGGCCAGGGCGAAGGGCACGCAATCGGCGGCCAGGAGCAGCCTGGCCCCGCGCAGGTAGGGGGCGTTGACGGGGACGAGATGCAACTGCACCGGCCAGTTGCGCAGCCGCGACCGCGCGAACTCAGCATCGTTCCCGGCCGGCGCAGCCTCCGCTTCCGCCGTGACCGGGAGCTCGCGGGCCATGGAGCCCGGACAGCCGCAGGCGAGGGTGTCCGCGGCGCGGGAGGCCCCTTCCTCCAAGCTGCGCGATGACGGGGCGGAAAGATGATGTTGCACCGCTTGCTCATCAAACTTCTCCGCCTCCCGTTCGACGATGGTGATGGCATCCCGGGGGCACTCTCCGATGCAGGCGCCCAGTCCATCGCAGTAGGTGTCGCTGATGAGCCGGGCTTTTCCGTCTATGACCCGGATGGCCCCTTCCGCGCAGGCGTCGGCACACAGGCCGCAGCCGTCGCACCTGTCCTCATCTATCCGCACTATCTTTCTGATCATCGCCATCCCTCCTCAAGGCATATTTGATCCTGTCCACCGTGGTGTGTTCGAGATAATCCCTGAACTGGCGGTTGACCTTTTCGATCAGGCCATCGAACACGCAACTCCTGCCGCCGCATATGCGCGTGCCGATGAGGCAGTCAGCTAGCTTCAGTTGCCCTTCCACCCCTTCGTACAGATCCAGTAACGTTATCCCGCTGGCGGCGCGGTCAAGGCAGAAACCGCCTCCAGGACCGCGGGAGGATCTGAGCACTCCGGCTTTCGCCAGGCGCTGCAACACCTTCGAGAGGTGCGCCTCCGAGACACCCAGGGCAGCGGCGATACCCCGGGTCGTGGCGGGCGAGCCACCGTTGGAAGCCAGCAGGGCCGTGGCATGCAGGGCGAGGGAATAGGCTTCCGAGATGTTTAGGATGCTCCTCACGCGCAATCACCTCATTATAGTATAACGGTACTATATTACCAGAATTGCATCTCGGGTCAACCCCCGTTCGCCTTTTCCCTTCAGAGCGTGCTGTCATCGCGGGTAGCTCTTTCGGCTCCCCGCTCACCGGATCCGCAAATACGACATCTTCTGCGCCGCGATAATCGCCCCTTTCCGTTAAACCGCGGTGGACGTTGGGAATAATTTAAGTACCCCGTTTCATGAATGCCGTGAAACGCCGAGAGTGCTGATGCGGCGATGCAGCGGCGGCCTGATGCCGGCTGGTGGGGTAATGCGAGGTCCTCGGTAGGACTGGTACGAACGTGGATATTCGACCGCGAGGTCTTCCGGCTTCGTCCACGCGGGGATGAATGTCCGGATGGCCCGGAGGGAAAGGAGGACGGGTAATGCTTTCGGAGATCCCCAAGGACCTGGCGAAGATGAGCCAGGAGGAACTGGACAGGGAGATATGCAGGGTAGGTATGATCGCTGAGCTCGACGCGGTCAACCTCTATGAGCAGTTGGCGGCCATGACCGGCAACAAGCTCATAAAAGACGTGCTGTTGGATATAGCGAAGGAGGAGAAGACCCACATGGGCGAGTTCCAGGCCCTGCTGCTCATGGAGGACGCAGAGCAGGTCGAGGAGTTGAAAAAGGGCAGGGAGGAAGTCGAGGAGATAAAGGGCTGAACCAGGCATCCCGGCCGCCCCGCCGGGCCCGGGCCGGGAATCACCGGGAAGACCTCGGGCCATCCTGCCGAGGTAGGCGGTGGGCGCCCACCGGCGCCCGCCGGGGAGTCCCCTCGCCGAGATGACGTACGCTCACTCACGTCTGACGCGTACTCGAACGGGCCTATCGCGAAACCACCGCAGATGACGCCCCCACGTCTCCAGGCGTGCTCGAACGGGGTCGGCATGGTGCAGCCGATGGAGACGCCGCCTCCTCGAATCAGGGTAGCGGCCGGCATCCCGCCGGCCGGAATACGAACGCGGCCCGGCCCGGGCTCCTCCCGTTAAGACTTCCAGAGGCCGTGCAGGTTGCAGTATTCGCGCGCCGTGACCTGGTCCGCCGGGATGCCGAACAGCGCTTCCGGCGCCACGCCCGGCTTGAGGAAGATGCGGCAGGACAAGTCCCCGGCGATCAGCTGCACCCACTCGATATAATGCTCGGCCTCCATGGGATGGGGCACGCTGCCGACGAGCACCTTGATCCCGGCATCGGTCCTCTCCACCACCGGCACGTGCTTTTCCACCGCGGCGTCCACGGTGTTCTCCACCTGCCGCGCCATGTCCTGGCCGCAGCATACCAACGTGCCCTTGCCGCCGTACAGCACCTCCACGATGTTGCCGCAGATACCGCACTTGTACACTTCCATCCTCTCGGCCATTTTCATCCCTCCTTGGGGTCCTACGACACGGCGTTGTCCGCGCCGCTCCCGTCACGCGGTCAGAACTGGCGGAACTTGTCCTTCGAGGCGCCGCAGATCGGGCACTTTTCCGGCGCGTCTCCCTCTCGGGTATGCCCGCAAACGCCGCATATCTGGATCGTGCCCACCTTGACGTCCTCGCCCTTGTCCACCGCCTCCCTTGCCTTCCTGTACCACTCCGCGTGGATCTTCTCCGCCTCCAGGGCGTAGTAGGTGCTGCGCACCGCGCCGTCTTCGTCCTGAAGCTTGGCCGTGGCGTTGTAGACGGGGTACATCTCCTCGATCTCGAACGTCTCGCCGTTGACGCATACCTGTATGTTGTCCGGCGTGGACTTGATGCCTCCCAGCGCCTCCAGGTGGTTGCCGGCATGCACCCGTTCCGCGTAAGAAATGGCGCGGAACATTCTGGCCATCTCGGTCAGGCCATCCTCCTCGGCCCTGTCGGCGAAATGCTGATATTTCATGTGGGCCATGCTCTCGCCGGCGAAGGCCTCGTTCAGCGCTTTCTCGGTCATATCTCTCATACCCGCTCGACCTCCTTTCTCGGCACTGCCTTCCACACTCTATGTTTCCCATCCCCACCGCGTACGAAACGCCACGAAGCCCGGTATGTTTGATACGGATCATACAACGGTCATGCCGCTTCAATACATGGTTCTTAGTACCCCGATCCATAAATACGCCCGCAACAGGTCGCCGCTGCATCCCCGCCAACCGTGTTGCGCTCCCTGCGACGTACTCGCGGAGTACGCCTCAGTCGCGCGCCTTGTTGGCGTGGCGCAGCGACGCTCTCGATACGTTACCGTATTTACGGACCGGAGTACTTAGGTCACATCCACCAGGGAGGTTATGCGGGGCACGAGGCTGTCCATGAAGGTGGTGTCCTCGATGGTGAGCATGATGGCCCCCTCGGGGCAGGACTCGACGCAGTTGCCGCAGCCGCGGCATTCCTCTCCGATCACCGCCTGGCCCCCTTCCACCCGAATGGCGTCGACGAAGCAGGACTTCTCGGTACAGGTGCCGCAGCCCACGCACGCATCGGTGACCGTCACCTTCACCCCCGGCATGGGGCGCATCTTATCGCCGATCACCGGCGAGACGACGGGCAGGATCTTCCACAGGCAGCAACAGGGGCAGCAATTGCACACGGTGAGGAGCCTGTTCCCCGGGCGGACGTTGAGCCATACCGTGT
>CAZQFX010000122.1:0-8521 GCA_964592775.1 uncultured Actinomycetota bacterium | reverse complement strand
GTATAGCCCGGGGCGTGAGGCGAAGGATGGCCGTCCCGACCTTGAGGCAACCGAGTTGCCCACCCATGGGGCGGACTCACCGGGAAGCGGGTCTATAAGCCGGGCTTCAGCGGGCACGCGCCCGGATATATAATGGTCTGGACCTTGGCATCTACGATCGGGAGGTAAAATGCTGCGCAAGACACTGGCGATAATGCTTGCCGCGGCGGCACTGCCGGTCATGGCGGGATGCGGAGAAGGCGGGGAGATGAACCTCTCCGACTACCGCAAGACCATATCCGAGCTGCACGACAACGTGGCCTGGGAGTTGGGAGATACGGTGGAGGAGCTTAACAGCCTCGACTTCAGGGATTTCTACGACCTGCCGGCGCTGCGGGAGATATTCGCGAGCGCGGAAGGGATCTTCAGGACGGCCTGGAACGGCGCCGACCCCCTGTACCCGCCGCCCGAGGCCGTGCCCCTGCACCTGGATCTCCTGGAGTTCTATGCCGAGGGTGCGGATACGATGAGCGATCAGCAGAATGCCCTGGGGTTCTTGGAGGCCGTCCTGCCCATGCTCACCGATGTCGAGAACCTGGCCTTGCCGGACCTGCCCGAGAACGCGGGAGTGCCCGAGATAAAGGCGGCGGCGATGGAGGACAGCAGGACCATGGACGGCTACCTGAACGATCTCGACGGTATGGAGCCGCCGGACGACTTGATACCCTATCAGGAGAAAATGCTGGCTTTCTTCCGCTCCATCGCCGAGGCCGCCGCGGCGGTGGAGCGGGCGGTCAAGCCCGAGGACCTCTCCTCTTTCACCCAGTTCCGGCAATGGTTCGGCTCCGCCCTCGCCGAATCGCAGGCACTCTGGGAGAAGGCCATGTCCTACCTGGGAGGCATGAGTATGAGCGTTGACATATACATAGAGCAGGGAAAGGAGCTCGCCGAGAGGATCCAGAAGCTGTGAGCACGCCCGTGCCGGCGCGTCCCCGTCGCGGGGACATCCCAAGGATCCGTAGGCACAAGCAGGAGGTCTGGTTTGAGCGACAAAGATACCGATGCGGTCGAAGCGCTTTTCAATCCCCGCCGCATGGCCGTGGTAGGGGCTTCCACGAACCTTGCCAAGTGGGGGCACATCATACCCGGCAACATAATGAGGGACGGGTACAAGGGCGAGCTGTTCCTGGTGAACCCGAAAGGCGGGGAGATCAACGGGCTCGCCTTCCATCATGACCTCGCCGGGATCGGGAAAGAGATCGACCTGGCCATGATCACCATCCCGGCGGAGGGCGTGGAGGAGGTCATCCCCGACTGCGCCCGGGCGGGCGTCAAGGTGGCCATCGTCATCTCGGGGGGGTTCAGCGAATCCTCTCCCGAGGGGAGGGCGATGGAGGAAAGCCTTGTCAGCACGGCCCGCGCCCACGGCATCAGGCTGGTGGGGCCGAACACCATGGGCATTACCTCGGCGCCCTGGAGCCTTACCGCCCTCATGCCTCCCGTGAGGCCGCGCCCCGGGCACGTGGCCTTCGCGGCCCAGAGCGGCAACCTGGGGACGCAGATGCTGGGATGGGGCTCTTACCGCGGCATCGGCTTCTCCCGTTTCGTGTGCATCGGCAACGAATGCGACCTGGACTTCGCCGACTACCTGGAGTATCTTGCCAGGGACGGCGAGACCGGGGCCATCCTCCTCTACGTGGAGGGATTCAAGCGCCCCCGGCGCGTCCTGGAGCTGGCGGAGGAGATCAGCCTGATCAAGCCCATAGTCATCTACAAGGCGGGGGGGACGGGCGCGGGCAAGCGCGCCGCGGCGTCGCACAGCGCGGCCATGGCCGGCTCGCGCGAGATATACCAGGGCATGATCCGCCAGGCCGGCATGGTGCAGGCGGAGACGACGGAGGAGATGCTCGATTTCGCCGACGCGCTGGTGAAAAAACCGGTGCCGCGCGGCCGCCGCACGGCCATACTCTCCTGGGGCGGCGGCTGGGCGGTGGTGGCGGCGGACCTGTGCGAGCGCGCCGGCCTCGACGTCGCCCCCCTGCCCCCGGAGGTCAACGAGAAGCTGGCGTCCATACTCCCCTCCTACTGGAGCAAGGGCAACCCCGTGGATATGGTGGGGATACTCGACCTGGACAAGCACTCCCGATGCCTGGAGGTCCTGGCCAATTGCGAGCAATACGACCTCGTGGTCTCACTGGGCACCATCAACGCCGCCGGGGCTTTCGGGCTGAAGCATGGAGTGGAAGAGGGCGAGGCGGCCAGGGAGATGGAGAACGTGCGCCGCACATACGTCAGGGACCGGAGCAACCGCTTCGCCTGCAGGGTGGTCGAGCTCATGAAGGAGCTCGGCAAGCCCATCGTCACCGTGGGGATGCCCCAGAGGAACTCGGACATGGAGGAGGCCCCGGAGTACCCCTGGGACAGGATAAGCATCTACACCAACCCCGAGCGGGCGGCGCGGGTGGCGGCTATGCTGGCGGAGAGGGGCGAATACCTGCGGTCGCGGGGGGCGTAATGGGCATACTGCCGGCTCTCGTCCTGGGGGCGGTACAGGGGTTGACCGAGTTCTGGCCCATATCCAGCTCCGCCCACCTCGCCTTGCTCATACACATCTTCGGCTGGGGCGAGCCGGACCTGTCGTTCATGGCCGCCCTCCACGTGGGCACCTGGCTGGCCGTGGTGTGGTATTACCGCGAGCGGCTGTGGTCCATCGTCACCTCCTGCTGGAGGGAGGCGACCGGGAAGGAACGCGGCGAGCCCGACGCAAAGCTGGGCCGGCTGCTCTTGCTGGCCACCATACCCGGAGTCGTCGTCGGGGCCGTCTTCGCCGAGTCCTCGGAGATGATGGAGGGCATGCCGCTGCTCATGACGGCCATGCTGGCCCTCTTCGGGCTGGTGTTGTGGGCGGCCGACTCCCGGGGCTCCCAGGAAAAGGACTGGCGCATGGTGGGCTGGCGGGAGGCACTCGCGGTGGGGGTGGGGCAGTTCCTGGCCCTGATGCCGGGGGTCTCGCGTTCCGGTGTCTCCATCTCCGTGGCCCGGTCGGCGGGCATCGGGCGCAGGGAGGCCGCCGATTTCGCCTTCCTGCTCTCCGTGCCCATCATAGGGGCGGCAGCGGTATACGAGGGTCTTAAACTCGTCCTGGACGGCGTACCCTCGGACCGGCTCTGGCCCATGCTGGTGGGCGGGGTTGCCGCAGCGGTCACCGGCTACTTCACCATCGGCTTCCTGCTCTCGCGCCTCAAGGCCGGCACCTTCAGGCCCTACGCCATATACCGGCTCATCCTGGCCGCGGCCCTCCTCGTCGTCCTGGTCATCCTATGAGGCGGAATGAGAGCAAGTGACGTGCGAGAGGTGATACCCTTGAGCAGTTCAGGATTATCATCATTCCACTCGCAATGCTGACTATCCGCGTCCTGATATATTCGGCCTGGAACGTGTATCTGCGATACAGATGAACGTGTATCTGCGATACAGATAATAGAAATGGAGCCCTCCATAACGAATAGAAATCATGATGAAGCACGGCCAGAATCTTAGTACATTGAAAATAAGCAACCCTTTTATGTCCTGAAGACAGATCCATGGTCGTCATCGAGGAGCCGTTTCACATAGAATCGCCAAAGGTGAAAGAGGCTGGCAGTGATCCTCCCCACCCCTCTATCGCTCAAAGGAAAACTGTCGTCGGGCATGTATATAGTCAACAGAGAGGAAAGAGCAATTGCTGGTATCGGAAGCGCGATCATGGGCAATAGATATCTAGAGATTCAGGCGAGGATGTCAACAGCATGAAAAGCTATGAAACTCAGTCGCAACTGAATCTTCTATCAGAGGATGTGGTCACGAATCTCGATTTAGATCACCCGTTTTTTACGTCTCATCTTATTACATATATTGGTAACAAACGGCGCCTTCGCTATTTCCTGTACAAAGGGTTTCTATACGTCAGGGAAAGGGTCGCCAAGAAACATATGACCATCTTGGACGGGTTTGCCGGCAGTGGCGCTGCTTCGAGAATATTGAAGGCCTTTTCCAGTGAACTCCACGTGAATGACCTTGAAGATTATGCGAAGACATTGAATACGGCTTACCTGGCGAACAGATCGGATATAGAAGTCGAGGAACTAGAGGATTATATAGGTTGGCTCAATGACAACAGGCTCAGTATAGGATCGGGCAAACTGGGTTTTATCGAAACGAATTACGCGCCCAGAGAAGATGATCGTATCCAGCCTGGCGAAAGGGTGTTTTATACAAATACGAACGCGAAGATCATCGACAATCTACGCCGGCTCATCGAAGACGTACCAGAGAGATACAGGCATTTCTGTCTTGCGTCGCTTCTGGCAAAAGCATCAGTCCACACAAATACCTCCGGTGTATTCAAGGGCTTCCATAAGAACAATGGAAATGGACACTTCGGCGGGCGCGGAGAAAACGCCCTCGCCCGCATAAGGAAAGAGATCATGTTGGACATGCCCGTATTCTCCGATTTCGAATGCCCGGTATCTGTTCATCAGAGAGACATAAACGATCTGGTAAAGGACAAAGATCTGCCATTCTTCGATCTGGCTTATTATGACCCGCCTTATAATCAACATCCTTATGGGTCGAACTATTTCATGCTGAATATCATCAATGGCGGAATACCGGTGGAAATACAGGATGGCGTAAGCGGTATTTCCAGGGATTGGAACAGGTCGGCTTACAACAGGAAAGCTTGCGCCGAGGAAGCTATCGACGAACTTCTGGCTGATACGGAAGCGCGTTTTATCGCCATCTCCTATAACAATGAGGGTATCATCCCGATCGATACCTTGAAGCTGATTCTGTCCAAGCACGGCAAATGGCATTTGATGGAACAGGACTATAACACCTATCGAGGCTCGAGGAACCTGCGAAACAGGGATATCAGAGTAAGGGAATTGCTCTGGATTCTTGAGAAGGGCCAGGCTTAGTGCTCCGGTCCGTAAATACGCTCGCAACAGGTCGCCGCTGCATCCCCGCCCGCTGTGTTGCGCTCCCTGCGGCGTACTCGCGGAGTACGCCTCAGTCGCGCGCCTTGCGGGCGTGGCGCAGCGACGCTCTCGGTACGTTACCGTATTTACGGACCGGGGTACTTAGATTCCGGGAGATCACCCTGTTCTGGATTCCCGGATGCGCTGCTCCAGCCAGTCGGCCCAGGCTGAGAGGCCCTCGCCGGTGCGGCAGCTAACCTCGAAGATGGCCATGCCCGGGTTCATGCGCGTGACGGTCGAGCGCAGCTCCGCCATGTCGAAATCGCCCAGGCCGATGAGGTCGGTCTTGTTCACGACGAGCACGTCGGAATCGCTGAACATGAGGGGGTATTTCAGCGGCTTGTCGTGCCCCTCGGCCACGGAGAGGATCATGGCGCGCAGCGACTCGCCAAGCTTGAACTCGGCCGGGCACACCAGGTTGCCCACGTTCTCGATGATCAGCAGGTCGATGGACGCCAGGTCGATGTGGCTCACCGCCTGCTGGATCATGAGCGCGTCCAGGTGGCAGGCGCCGCCGGTGTTTATCTGCACCACGGGTATCCCGTAGGCCTTCAGTTTCTCGGCGTCCACGCTGGAGGCGATGTCGCCCTCGATGACCCCCGCGTCCACGCGCCCCTTTAGCAGCTCGAGCGTAGCGGCGATGAGCGAGGTCTTACCCGCCCCCGGCGAGGCCATGAGGTTCATGGCCAGCACGCCGCCCTCGCGGAACAGAGCCTCGTTCTCGCGCGCTATCTTCTCGTTGGCGTCGAAAACGCCCTCCAGGACCTCTATGTCCATCTCCCCCTCCTACTCTATCTCGATGGACTCCACCAGGAACTCGCGCCCCGATACCAGCTCCGTATCCGCCCTGCCGCAACCGGGGCAGGTGAGGTCGTATTCCACCACCTCGAAATCCTCGTCGCAGTCGGAGCAGTGCGCGACCACCGGGACCTTGATGAAATTCAGCTCCGCGCCCTGGGCGACGGTATCCTTGGTCACCATGTCCCAGTAGAAGGCGACGTAGTGATCGACGATCCCCGTCAATTCCCCCAGCTTCACGTTGACCTTCAGCACGCGCTTCGCCCCGTTTCCCTGCGCGTGTCTCAGGCATATGGAGGCTATGCTCTCCGTCACTCCCAGCTCGTGCATGTCTTCCCTTCCTCTCGCGTGCACGGCAGCAACACTAAGCATAGACTATAACGTCGTACATCCCCAAGGAAATGAGCCATCTCAGCAGGGTTGCAGCAAGCATCGATGAGGCGGTTTACCAGGAAACAGACGTATCCCCCGCGATATGGCGGTCGACACCACGGGCGTATATGGTACTTTGCATAGCCATGCAGCGGCCGTTCGCCAACTATCCTCACCGGTCGTAAGGCCTGTCCTATACGTATGCCTGACTCGCTGTGTCGATTGGCCTTACCATAAGTTTGCAACTCCCCATGATTAGTGCAAGAATAATTGAGGACGAAACACGATACACAGCAAGAGACGCGGCTTATTCGAGGTAAGCGATGGAACAGGACAAGCACTACCATGCCGGGTCGGCTTTCCGCGAGGTATCCCACATACCTTCTCCACCCCTTGGCGTTCCGCTTTGCCCGTTCCGGTATGCCGTGCAGGGAAACGGGAGGTTAGAGGATGAGTCACGCCAACGAGAGATTGTTCGACCATCAGCAGGCGAGGGAGTGGAAGCTCAGGAAATCCCGTATGAAGAGAGACAAGCGCATGCCGCTCCCGGAGGCCATCGCCGAGTTCGTGGACGACGGCGATTCTCTGGTGGAGACGGGGTTCGCCTACGTGCGCGGCCCCATGGCCGCCTACTGGGAGATAGGGCGGCAGAAGAAGAAAGACCTGGTGGGATTGTTCACCCCGGGAGGCCTGAACTCCGCCTGGCACGAGTTCGGTGGGCTGGAGGGGTGCCACGTGGCCTACGTCGGGGTGGAGATGCGCGGCCTGATATCCCCCTTCCGGCGGGGAGTCGAGGCCGGCACCCTGAAGGTGTACTCGGAGTGGAGCCACGGCGGGCTGGCGCTGGGCCTTCGCGCCGCGGAGCAGGGCGCCAACTACATGGCCTGTAAGTCCATGCTGGGCACCGACATCATGAAGACCAACCCCTACATAAAGGAAGCGCGGGACCCGTGGACGGGCGAGCCGGTGTGCCTGGTGCCCGCCGTCTACCCCGACGTGGCCGTCATCCACGTGCACCACGCGGACATGTACGGCAACGGGCGCATCTGGGGCCCGGCGGTGAACGACACGGCCATCGTGGCCGCCGCGCGGAAGGTCATCGTCACCTGCGAGCGCATCGTGGACACCGAGGACATCCGCGCCAACCCCTACCAGGTGGTCGTCCCCCATTACATGGTCGACGCGGTATGCGAGACGCCCCTCGGGGCCTGGCCGGGGGAGATGCCCGGCATGTATTACTTCGACCGCCGCCTGCAGGAGCGCATCGTGCGCGTGGACTGGAAGACGGCCGAGGGCACCAGGGCGTGGTACGAGGAATACATCCTGGGGACCAAAGACCAGTTCGGGATGCTCTCCCTGGCCGCGGAGGAGGAGGGCATGCATCCCCTGCAGTACGTAAAAGAGCTCGAGAACCTGGCCTGCGATTCCACCTACTGCGGCCTCGGCTCCTGGGGCGTCGGCGGCGGGCGCGAATGGAAGTACGAAGAAGTGGCCAAGAGGGCCATTTGAGGAGGGTGTGGAGATGAACGACGTGCAAGCGAACGAGATCCAGTATACGCCGCGGGAATTGCTGGCCTGCGTGGCGGCGCGGCTCATAAACGACGGCGAGAGCGTCTTCGTGGGCACCGGTCTCCCCCTCGTGGGAGCCCTCCTGGCCCAGAAGATGCAGGCCCCCGAGATGATGGCCATCTACGAATGCGGCGCCGTGGACCCGGAGCCGCGCGTGCTCCCCTGGTCGGTTGCCTGCTCGTGGACCTACCACAAGGCCCCGATGATCCTCTCCATGTCCTCGGTGTTCGGGCACAGCCGCGCCGGATACGCCGACGTTGGTTTCCTGGGCGGCGCCCAGATCGACATGTACGGCAACATCAACGCTACGGTCATCGGGGACTACGAGCATCCCAGGGTGCGCCTTACCGGCTCGGGAGGGGCCAACGATATCGCCTCCCTGTGCCAGCGGGTCATCTTCATGGGGCTGCACCTGCCGGAGCGCTTCCCGGAGCGCGTGGACTACGTCACCACCCCGGGATACCTCGACGGGCCGGGGGCGCGCGAGCGTGCCGGCCTGCCGGGAGGGGGGCCTTGGAGGGTCATCTCCCACCTCGGGGTCATGGGCTTCGACGATGAGACCTGCCGCATGAAGCTCATCTCCTGCCACCCCGGGGTGACGCCGGAGGTCATCCAGCAGTTCACCGGCTTCGAGCTCATGGTCCCGGATGACGTCGTGGAGACGCCCAAGCCCACGGAGGAGGAGTTGCGCGTCCTGCGCGAGGAAGTGGATCCCAACCAATTATTCGTCTTCTAAGTACTCCGGTCCGTAAATACGGTAACGTATCGAGAGCGTCGCTGCGCCA
>CAZQFX010000121.1:0-8539 GCA_964592775.1 uncultured Actinomycetota bacterium | reverse complement strand
GTCCTGCTGGCCCTGATGATGGCGGTGCTCTTCAACTCGGTAAAGGGCTTCAATATGGACCAGTTCCTGGAGAACATGTCCGAGAGCCAGCTCAACTTCATCAAGGCCTTCGCCGGGGAGGACCTGGATTTCTCCAACCCCGCCGTCTACCTGCACGGGCGCCTGTTCAACCTCTTCGCGCCGCTGCTGCTGCTCATCCTGGCCATCTCGCTGGGCTCGGACAGCCTGGCGGGCGAGGAGGGAAGGGGGACCCTCGACCTGCTCCTCTCGGCGCCGCTGCACCGGCGGCGGGCGGTACTGGAGAAGTTCGCGACCATGTGCGCGGCCCTGGGCACCGTGGCCCTCGCCTTCTACCTCGGCCTGGCGGCCGGCGCCCTCATGATAAAGATGGACATCAACTACCTCTATATGGCCGAGACCACCCTGAGCATGCTCGTGCTGGCCATCGCCATGGGGTCGCTGGGCTTGCTGGTGGGAGGGGCAAGCGGCAACAAGGGCCTGGCCGTCGGCATCGCCACGGGGCTGGCGGCGGCCTCCTGGCTGCTCAGCATGCTGGCGGATATCGTCGGCTGGATCAAGCCGTGGCGCAGGCTGTCGGTGTTCTATTATTACATCGGGGACTACCCGCTCAAGTACGGCCTGAACTGGCTGCACTTGCTGGTGCTCGCCGCGCTCGCGGCGCTGTTCCTGGGGGCCACCCTCTTCCTCTTCGACCGCCGCGACCTCACCGTCTAATTCCTCTTGGGGTCAATCCCACTTGGGGTCAGCCCTGGAGCGGGATCGGGATTTCCGAACTCAGCCCCCCATTCTACACACATCCACAGGGGAGACACATTGCCTATCTTCTACAATAATTCTCCGCGCATGTAGGCCTGATCCCTGGTGTGTAGAACGGTACGTCGCTACGCATCAGGCTAACCGAGAATATATGGCTCCTCGCTAAATCGTGTGGGTAATACCGCCACCTGACAAGGATATCAATGGTCTCATCCAGGCAGCCAATAGAAGGGCCGGGGGTTACCGCAATACCGATAACCCGATCACCATGCTCTACCTTATCGCGGGGAAGTTGGACTTCGAAGGTTTGCCGGTCTCCGTCTTATGTGCTACCCATACCAAATAGCAAGGAGCAGAGGCTGTCGCACAAACCCTGCGTCAGACATATTGCTCTCCACATATTCACCGAAATGGCCCGTTATTGACAGTTCGCCCTCCGTTTTGATGCCTATTTTGCCGCGATTTTGGGAGAGCGAGATTCGTGCGAGGTTCATGCAACAGGCTCAGCAGTTATTTATTAGAGGGGTTCTATGTAGCTAGGATGGGTACCGTGTGTAGGTCTGACCCCCGATGTGGAAAATGGAGGTCTGACCCCCATCAGTCCATCAGTCCGCGTCCACGTCGATGCCGCAGCCACGGCAGCGCTTGGCGCCGCGGAAGAGAACGTAACCGCAGTCGGGACAGATATAGCGCTTCTCCTCCATCTCCACCCATTTCTCGGTGCCGTGTTCCCTCCAGGTGGGGATGGCGCGCAGCATCACCTTCTTGCCCACGGGATAGGGGAAGTTCTCGATAAATTCGCAGGGCCAGTCATCGCACTGGTGGCAGCCCTCGTAGCCCTTCCTGGCGCAGCAATCCCTGATGGGGCAGACCTCGCAGTAGAGGAAGCGGTCCTCGGACATGCACCCCTTGCAGCGCACCTGCTCCGTCGCGCTCAGACCGTACAGCCCGAGGAGCTTCTCCTTAAACTTCTCGTTGCCGTCGCGGTAGGCGATGAGCACGGCACAGGTACCGCAGTACAGCCCGCAGGGTGCCAGCAACTCCCTCTCGACCTCCATGTCAAACCTCCTTCTGCTCCCGGGCAGCTCATGCCGGTGATCGGACCTGCTCCCGCCTATTCATCGACTCCTTGTATCAACTCCCTGCCCACGCTCCGGCCCCGCGCGGTGCCGCTTTCGATAAGACACCGCGATCGCACTAGGTCTCCCGCTTCTCTTCCTCCGCGGCGAGTTCCTCCAGGCGCGGGGCCAGGAAGGCGGCCATCTCCGGCTGCCTCTCGATGGCCTCCCGTATCGTCTTCTCCGCGTCCAGCGAGATATAGAACCCGGCGTCGCTGACGTCGTCGGGGTCGAAGGACTCCTTGATCTCGCGCAGGCGGTGATGGTAGCCGCCGATGATGGGCCCGAACAGCTCGGCCCCGATGTTTCCCAGGGCGAAGCCCAGCCCCGGCCCCAGGTTGTGGCCGACCGTGGCCATGAACGTCCCCGCCAGGTACTCGGTGGCGCTGGCCATCATCTCCGGGTCGCGCGGATCGTAGAGGTATAGCTCCTCCTGGTGGCCGAAACAGGTGCTGCCCTCGTAGATGCCCCCCCAGGAGTTGTCGGCGAGATCGTCGATGAGCTTGCCCTGGTCGATGAAGCTCTGCTTCAGTTCCGCCCCCACTTTCGCCTGCAGCACGGGGTGGTCCCAGGCCTCCAGGGCCCCGAAGGAGGTCCCGAAACTCCCCCCGCGCCGGAAGATGAGCGGGGGCAGGGAGGCCCTCACGAAGCCCCACCACATCAGGGAATGCAGGGAGGGCATGGCGCTCAGGTCGAGGCAGAGGCCGCCCGCCTCGAGGACGATCCGCTTCATGACCTCCTCCTGGTAGTCCAGTTCCTCGCGCGAGCCGGCGGCGATGAGGAGCTGGAACATGTGCTGCTGCGTGCTCACCGCGGCCTTGAGAGACGGGTTCGCCACCACCTTGCCCATGAGGCGGGGGGCCATGGCGGAGAGGAAGGCCCCGATGGCGTTCTTGCAGTGCAGGTAGCCGATCTCGGCGTTGCCTATCTTGTAGGTGGCGTCGGCGAAGGCCTCGAAGGACGGGAAGACGCAGATGAAGAGCTTGCTGGTATCCGGGACCTCGAGGGCCGTGTCCATGAGCGTGCCCTCCACGGCGGGCTCGCCGGGGCCGGGCCAGGGAAAGAGCTTGAGGGCGCAGGCGGTGAACACGCCGAGCCCGCCGCAGTTGCCGATGTAGCCGCGGGCGATGCCCCGCAGGCTGGGCCCGGGGCCGTCACCGCTGAACCACCCGCCGCCGGAGCCCAAGGTGCCGATCCTCAACAGCTCGCCGTCCGGCAGCACCCATTCCGTGGCCATCAGGTTGCGGGCGCTGTAGGAGGTGGTGAGGCCCGACCAGCCGTAGCCGCACAGGGAGGTGGCGGCCGCCAGCGGGGAGGTGCCGGAGCCGGCCCCGATGATGTGGCAGTTGAGGCCCAGTTTCATGGCCTCCGCCTGCACTTGGGCGCAGATGGCGTAGGGTTCCACCACCGCGTACATGTTCTTCTCGTCGATGTGCAGGATGCGGTCCATGCGGCGCAGGTCGAGCTGGACCACCTTCTCGCCGCTCACCATGTTCCAGACGCCCCAGCCGGTGCACATGGCCTTGAACTGCAGGCCGTGCCTGTTGCAGATGCGCACCACCGCCTGCACCTCCGCGGTGCTCGCCGGAAGGGCGACGGCCACCGGCCGCTCCGGGCACCATCCGCTCGTCTGCCCCACTATCTCGGTGAAGGCCTGCCAGGCATAGCCGTCCAGCACGGCCGGCTCGCGGGAGACGTTCTCGGGGCCGAGCGCTTCCTCAAGTTCCCTGTAGGCCTCGTCTTCGAGCATACACCCACCCCCTATCTAAGAAGAACACCGTGGCAGGTCAATTATATACCGGCGGAAGCGGCTTGGTACCCTCACACCGGTCCCAGCAGCCGTGCCAGGCCGGGGCATGACCCATCGGCCCGGGTCGCAGAAGGAGCGGATAAAAGAGGAGCCCGAGTCGTCTCCACTTGTTAGAATATTTAAGTCGCGCGGGATCATGGATGACGGGAGGCATGCCATGGCGATAAAGCAAGTTGACGCGGTCATCGTGGGGGCGGGGACATCGGGGACCTACCTTGCCTGGAAACTCGCCGAGGCCGGCTTCGCATGCCTGGTACTCGAAAAGGACAAGCTGGAGAACCTGGGCAAGGTCATCGGCCCCTTCCATATGGAGGAGGAGGCCTTCGAGCGGTTCGGCATTCCCCTGCCGGAGGGAGACGAACTGCTGCACCGCCTGGAGACCATCACCATGTGGCCGCCGAACATGAGGGAGGGACTGCAGGTACAGGCGCGCCTGGTCACCCTGGACATGGACAAGCCCTCTTTCATGCGCAGGCTCCATTCCTATGCGCGGGAGGCGGGGGTGGAGTTCCTCGAGCAGACGCGGTTCGCCGGCCTCATCATGGAGAGAGGCTGCCCCGCAGGGGTGAGAGCGAAAGGCCCGGACGGCGAGTCCGAGATCCGCTGCCGCCTGGTGGTGGACGCCTCCGGCATAGACGGGGCGGTGAGGACGAGCGTGTCCGAGACCCCCTGGTTCGAGAGCGGCCCTATCGCCGACTCCGACACCCTCATCGTGTACATGGAATCCTGGGGCGACCTCGAGGGCGATTTCGGGCCGGGGATAAACTCGTACCTCCACTTCCAGGGCTGGTACGCGCCCAGCTACCGCGACGAGATGATAGTAGGCGTAGGGATGCCCGCAAGCCCCGAGGGCGCGAGAAACAGGCAGCGGGCCTTCGCGGCCACCCTGCCCTTCACGGGCAAGGCGGTAACATCCACCGGCGGCAGGGTGCCCTACCGGCACCCCCCGTTCTCCCTGGTGGACAACGGCCTGATGGTGGTGGGGGACGCGGCCTTCATGAACAAGCCCTTCAACGGGGAGGGCGTGACCTCGGCCTTCACCGCCTGCCGCATCGCCGCCGAGGTGGCCGCCGGCGCCCTTGGCCGCGACGACCTGACCCGGGAGGCCCTCTGGCCCTATAACTCGCGCTACTTCCGCGACCAGGGGGCCAAGTTCGCATTCCTCACCGCCGTGATGCCCGCGGTGGTGTCCCTCTCACCGGACGAGATCGACTTCCTCTACACCGTGCCGGGCATCTTCAGCGAGGAGGGGACGCAGGCGCTCAACCTGGAATACGAGCTGAAGTCGGACCCCACCGCTACTCTGAAGGCCCTCCCGGCTCTGCTCAAGGGCATCGCATCCGGCAGGTTCAAACTCGGCTCGGTGGCCAACATCGTGAAGATGGGCATGACGGCCGGCACTCTCAAGAAGCTCTACGAGGGTTATCCCGAGCACCCCTCGCATTTCGGGACATGGGTGGATAAGGTCAGTCCCCTGTGGGACAAGGCCGACGTGGCCAGGCACGACTACTTCGAGCGCCTGCTGCGGGAATGGGCTTGAGCCGCCGCATCGATGCAGGACCGTGCGAAGCGAGGCGCTTCTCCGGGAAGGACGGTTAAGAAGAAAGGAAGTGCGGGGCCGGAATAGCCATCAGTGCAAGGATCTGCTCAGCGCCTGTTCCGTATCATGATGAGCATTCATGGCCCGACACGGAAGTCGTGTAGAAAGGAGCCCGACATGGGAACCGATGCTGCAAGGATGACGGCGTATTGCGGCCTTTACTGCGAGAGCTGCCCCTTTCACGCCGGGACTATCCCCGACCTCGCGCGCGACCTGCGCGCCGAGTTGCGCAAGGCCAGGTTCGAGAAGATCGCCGAGGTCATCCCCTTCAAGGAGTTCAAGAATTACCAGGATGCCTACGACATCCTGGGAGCTATGGTCAAACTCAGGTGCAAGGGGTGCCGGGGCGGCTCCCGCTCCAAGTTCTGCAACATCGCGCAATGCGCGGTCAAGAAGGGTTTCGAGGGATGTTGGGAATGCGGGGAATACACAGACTGCTCGAAGATGGACTTCCTCGCGCACGTGCACGGAGACGCCCACGTGAAGAACATGCGCAAGATCGGGAAGGTCGGTGTTAAAGAGTGGGCGGCGGGAGGCCCCCTCTGGTACAGCGCGCCAAAGAAGATCAAGGTCGAGAAGGGCGACTGAGATAACGGGCGGGGGTCAGGCGCCGCGTTCGCCGATGTCCCTCACCAGCTCCAGGAAGTATCGCCAGTTGTCCAGTGATACCTCGGGAGGCACGGCGTGGTCGATGGCGGGGATGTATCCTCCCGCCTCGAGCATGGGCGGCACTACACGCATGACCTCGGCCTCGATGGTCTTCCTGTCACCGTAGAGGGCGCGCTTGTCCATGCCGCCCCAGATGACGAACTGGCGCGGCCATTGTCTGCGCACCTCGAGCACGTCCATGCCCGCTTGCACTTCGAAGGGCCACATGACATTCACCCCCGATTCCACGAAGAAGGGGATGAGCCTGGTCATCCTGCCGTCGGTGTCCACACCGATCACAGGCACGCCGAGCTCATCTTTCACGAACGAGATGAGTTCCTTGTAGTAGGGCAGCATGAACGCCTCGAAAGCCTCCGGGCTTATCATCGGCCCGTTTATGTAACACATGTCCTCCCAGAGGCTTACCATGTCCGGCGTGTTTATCTCCGCGGCGCGCCCCAGCACGCCTTTCCAGAACTCCACCCAGTGGCGGGAGATGGCGTGCAACAGCTGCGGCTGCCGGCGGTAGGCGAGCATGAGGGGGGTGAACCCCAGCAGGTGGCGGTGGGTGCCGAAGAGCCCCGCGATGTATAGACACAAGGGATAGGGGGCGGACCTTGACGCTTCGATGACGGCGTTCCAGAACTCCATCCTCCCCGGGGTGGATGGATCGAGCCGCCACTTCAATCCCTCCCAGTCCGCCGCGTCTTTCACCGGCGCCTCCAGGAAGTCAGGGATGGTGCTGGTGCCGTCCGCGAGCACCCTCACCTTCGAGCCCGACTTGTCCGTCTTCGTGATATAGCGCTCGTCCCGCTCGAGTACGGTCTCCTCGAAGAGGGGATCGAAGCCGGGGTGTTCGTGCGCGCCGACGTACACCGGCAACTGGACATCGACTCCACTGAAGAGAAAGGCCCCCACTTCGTCACCGATGTCGGCCGGCAGCCCCTCGCCGTGCCAGCGCCCGATGGTCTCGGGCCAGAAGCCGAGTGTCTCGAGCCGGAAGGGCCGGTCCAGGGGCTCGAAACGTGCCGTGGCCAGGAACCTCTCGCGCGGCGTCATCTCCATCGGTTGCACCCCCCTGTTTAAACCGTATCTGGATTATATCCCATGTATGACCGGGACCGGCCATGTGGCGGAGGAGCTCGAAATGCTATAATGCTGACGTCATGTCAGGTTCAAGAGAGGGGGATTTCATGAAGACGGAACCGGTGGTCGACGAGTGGTCGGGCCCGGGGGAAAAGGACGGCACCATCGTTCCCATCACGGCCAAAGAGAACGCGGTCAGCCGCGAGGCCGCGGGGAGCAAATTCTACGGCGAGTGGTGGTATTTCGACGCGCGCCTCGACGACGGCCACGTGGTGGTGGGGTTCCTGCAGGCCTCGGAGCTGATGACGCGCAAGCCGGGCATCGAGATACACGCCTACAAGCCCTCGGGGGAGAAGCTCTCGGTGGTGAAGAAGTTCCCCGCCTCCGAGCTGCGCGCCTCGGAGGAGAAGTGCGACGTATGGGTGGGCAGGAACCACTGCTGGGTGGAATGGCCGGAGGAGGGCGACCTCCCCACGCACCATGTATACATATCCGAGGACGGCATGGAGCTGGACCTCACCTTTGTTAGCGAGGTCCCGGGCTGGAAGCCGGGCAAGGGTAAGACGAGGTACGGCGGCCTCGGCTACTTCGGCTGGGTGGTGCCCATCCCGCGCGCGCAGGTCACGGGCACGGTGAAGTACGAGGGCGTGACCCTGCAGGCGAAGGGCATCGGGTACCACGACCACAATGTGATCACCGCCGACGCGAGGCGCATCATCTCCTGGTGGTACTGGGGCCGCCTCTACACCGAGGACTTCACCCTGCTCTACGCCTACGTGCGCACGAAGAAGCGCTTCGGCAACGTGGCCTCCAAGCCGCTCATGCTCGCCTACAAGGACAAAGTCATCCTCAGCTCGGGGGAGATGAAGGTCACCGAGGGCGGCGTCACCTTCAACGAGACGGCCAACCGCACCTACCCGGCGAGGCTGGAGCTGGAGATACCGGACCAGGTGTACCTGCGCCTCGACGTCAAGCGCATCATCGACTGCAACGACCTGCTCAAGGAGCTGAACCCCATCCTCATGAACGCGGCGGTGAGGTGGCTCATCAACCGCTTCATGCGCCCGGGCTGGTTCCGCTTCGAGTCGGACTTCACCCTGCGCGTGCGGCACGAGGGGCAGACCTTCGAGGAGACCGGCACCACCCTGCACGAGATGGTGGCCCTGCAGTAGGGGCGGCCCGGGCCATCACGGATAACGGTTGGCAGCGGCTACGGGGGGCCCTTGGCGCAGGTTACCAGGGTTCTAACCCCGTATTCTCAACATGTGTGTCAGGTACCGATATTCTACCACCCGAAGAGAAGGGGATGCCGGTGCCCGATCTCCCCCACTTACCCGTATAATCAAGATAGGTTGCAGAGAGGCTATCCGAACGGCGTGCCCTACGGTAAGCCGTTCGAGTTCTATACGGAGAAGAAGGCGGAGGAGTGTTTGGATTGTGCCCGCAAGTTGATCGAGGCCTGCCGGAAGATATTGAAGCATACCTGAGATCGTTGCGGGA
>CAZQFX010000120.1:0-8563 GCA_964592775.1 uncultured Actinomycetota bacterium | reverse complement strand
TGAGGGTGGGGGGGACGTCTTCTTCCCCCGGGGCGGCGAAGGTCACGTCAACGTCCCGCTCCAGCCAGGCGAACCCCTCGCGCACCTCGTCTTCACGGCTTTCCTCCACCCAGCCCTCTAGTGCCACCACGCTGCGGGTATGCAGGAGTTTCCTCTTTACCTCCTCCTTCACCAGGCGGTTGTAGACATAGTCATTGAGGGCCATGACCCGGGGCTTGATAGGCAACCATTTCCTTATCTTCTTCTCGATGCCCTCCTTCAGCCTGGTCTCCTCGGCCAGCTTCTCGCGCGAATTCGCTATCTCCTCCGCGATGGTTCCCGGCCTGCCGGGCAACTGCACCTGCTCCAGGCCGTGTTGAGAGGCCAGGGAGTCGAACTCCGCCAGGCTGTCGACGTGGACCAGGGCCGCCAGGCACAACCGCTCCTTCCCGCGGCGGACCACCACCAAGGCGGCATGGGGGCAGCGCTCCTCCAGCTCGCTCTCCCAGGCGGCGAAGTCCCCGGGTTCCACGATGGCCAGGCGGTAGCCCACGCTCTCGAAAGCCTCCATCTCCCCCAGGGGGCAGTCCAGCCAGCTCCAGGGCTTCATGGCCTCGACCTCTTTCTCGAGTTCGGCAATGGCGCTCTCCGCGCGCCTGAAAGCAATATCGAGGTCCTCCAGCTCGCGATAGGCGCCCTCCAGGTCTATCTCCCCCTCGATGCGCATGAGTTCCTCGTAGGTGAGGTGGACCTTCGGGGTGAGGAAGCTGCCGATGAGCCCGCTCTTCCTGGGGTCGAAGCGCCCGAAGAGCTCGAGGATGAAATCGGTCTTGGCCAGGGTAAGGCGCAGCGCCCTGGTCTCCGGCTCGAACGGATCGTGTAGAGGCCTCAACTCCTCGTCCTCTCCTGCGGCCGCCGCGCTGTCGATGATATGCACGGCTCCCAGCTGGTGGAGCCGGTCCACCAGCTCCTCCCTCGTCTCCCGGGGAGCCAGCACGGCGACCTTGGTCATCCTCGCTAGGGGCATCCTCCACTCCCTCGTCGTGGTCCTTCCCCGAACTACCCGCCTCTTTCCAGCTTCCCCACCAGGAAGGTGATGGCTTTCTTGCGCCGCTCTACAACTATCGACAGGAGTTTCATCCTGTCGTACATGTATTCCGCGCGCAGCTCCTCGGCTTCCGTCCTGGCCTGCTCGACCATCTCCCGCATCTCCAACTCGCCTTCCTCCCGGGCTTTCTCCTCCACCTCCCGCTTGTAAGCCTCGGCTTCTGCCCGCGCCCGGGAGATGGCTTCCTCCGCCATTCCGTGGTAGTAATCCAGGAGCTGCTCGGCCTTGCTTTCGGCCTCCCTTACCATGCCCAGCTTCTCTGCCATCGAGTTCATGATCCCGCACCCTTCCGGCGGCGAGAGCCTGCCCCCGCAACGACCCGTGCCAACCTTTTTACCATTTCGCGTATTTATTTTCGGATTATGAAATATTTATTTGGGCATCCACAATTTTATATTTTGCTTCTCCCGTTTTCAACTGCCAGAACCCGCAAAAACTATCCGCATTTGTTTCGGCCGGACTTGCGCCAGTCCCCGTAAAGATACGTCCCTCCGCACTGCGGAGCCTCGTACTCTTGCGATGCGGCATTAATGCCGCCTCCGGGGGGATATCTCTGCCCCAAGCAGCCCGGTTCAACGCTGGTACGAGTGGTGGCGTGGCAGTCCGTAAGTCTTCGCCCGCTCGAGCGCGGCCCTCCCTGCCGGATGCTCCGGAAGATCGGGTTCGGTATTTTGTCCGCTTTATTATAGCAGGGCTCCACGGCAAATCCAGGCCGTTCGGGGAAACCCGGGGTCAGTCATCCATGGCGCGCGGCCGCGGCACCACGGAGCAAAGTGGACACCACGGAGTATGAAAATCTCACTAGACTGAGGGTGCAACACATAGTATCGGGGAGTGTATTTCGTGGCGGACCCCTTCCGATCCCGTTCCAGGGCTGACCCCAGGTGGGATTTCCGTTCCAGGGCTGACCCCAGGTGGGATTTCCATTTCCATTTTTGCTGGGCGCGGGGGTCGTGCACATTAGGGAGGGCTGGCCCGGAGCGGAGTGCTTACCCCGTGAGCATACGTTTCAGCTCCGCTTCCTTGTCCGGCGAGGTGACGGCGATGACCGTGTCGCCCGGATTGAGGACGGAGTCCCCCTTGGGGATGATGACCTCCTCTCCCCGGATAATGGTTACCAGCACGCAGCCCCGCGGCAGGCCTAGATGCCTGATCGGCACCTCGCATGAGCGGCAGCGCTCCTTGGGAAGATCGAGCTCCACAACCGCCAAGCGGCCTTTCTTCAGGGTGTGCAGGGTGATGACGTCCCCCACTGTGGTGCGCTCCTCGATGACCTGGGCTATCACCGAGGTGCTGGAGATCCCCTTTACGCCCAGCTTGCGGAAGGTCCCCTCGTTTTTCGGGTTGTTCACCCTGGCCACCACGTGCCGGACCCCGAAATAGGTCTTGGCCAGCTGGCAGGCCACGAGGTTGTCGTCGTCGTCCCCGGTGACCGCGGCGAAGACGTCCGCCCCGCCCATGCCCGCCTGCTCCTGGTAGGGCAGGTCGCAGCCGTCCCCCTGGACGACCGTTATCCGGTCCTCGGAGCGCAAGCGTTCACCCAGGTCCCCTCTGCGCTCGATGACCGTCACGTCGTGTCCCTTGGCCGCCAGGTCCCGGCCCAGGAAGGAGCCTACCTTTCCCCCGCCCATGATCACGACTCTGATCTTCCCTCACCTGCCTTCCACAGTGAGAGGTCCCCGCTCACTTCGGTCCGCCCCGCGCTCATGCCGGCAACGACTCCGCCATGATGCCGTAACCCGCGCATCCTTATCCCGTCCCTCCTTCCGGCTGGAAGGGGCGGGCCCTCTTCCACCATACGTAACCGAGCGACAGCGCCAATGCGGCCAGCGCCAGCGCTACGCCGAGCTTCCAGTAGTTGAAGGGGTGCGATATGGGGTGGCCGGGCTCCAGGACCTCGATCCGCGAGGCATGGATGTCGGTATCGCCGCCGTGTTCCCGGCAGGCACGGTGGAAGATGCCCGTTACGCGCACCTGGTCTCCCTTGTTCTTGTATCCCCCCAGGATATGGATGTCCTCCAGCTCCGCGCGTGGAGCCCAGACCCCGATGCCCCAGTTGGAGTACCCGGCAAAGCCGCCACCCTCCTGAACGCTCCGCGTGCTGTAGGCGTCGTCGTTCACGGTCACCCAGCCGTGGTCGCCCCGCAGCATGACGTCTCCGACCGCCTCGCCGCTGATGGTCACCTCCTTGCCGTCGAACGCATGCATGCCCGACACCAGTTCCTCGATCGTCACCTCCTCCGCGGCCAGCGCCACCCCGCACGCGGACCAGAAGATGCCCGCAAGCACCACGAGGATGAACGCCATCACGACCAAACGCCCGCTCATCGCGTCCTCCTCGTTCCCTTGCCCCGCAGCAGGGCCCCGGCGAAGCTGAAGAGGGCGATGATGGATATGAACTCCAGCCGTCCCGCCCACATCATGAAGATGTAATAGAGCTTCATAGTGGCGGGCATGAGCGGCGACGTCAGGCCGGCCGAAAGGCCGGTGTTGCTGCCCGCGGAGACGGAGTCGAAAAACGCGACGTTCGGATCGTACCCGTAGATCACCCCCAGCATGGCGCCCAGCGAGTAGATGGCCACGTAGGAGATGATGATGAACATGGCCCCTTTGACCATGGGATTGTCCAGCCAGGTATCGTCGATATGATGTATTTTTTCTGGAACCACCGCCGATTCCGGCGACACCAGCCGGCGGGTCTCGCCGCGCAGGAAGCGGAAGACGATGCCCATGCGCAAGCCCTTGAACCCCCCGCCGGTGGAGCATGCGCTGGCCCCGATGGCCATCACGAATATCACCGCCCACATGGCGATGAAGCCGAATTCCTGGAGGAATGACGTGGAGTAAACCGTGTTGTTTCCCGTGGTAGTGTGCCCTGAAGCCAGGTTGTAGAAACCCTTGCGGAAGAACTCCGTCAGGGTGTTGTAGACCCCGAACTTCCCGAAGCCGATGGAGAGCATGACCGTGCCCAGGAGGACGGTGGTGGCAAGGGACCTGACCTCTATGTTGCGGTAGATCTCCCTGCGGTTCCCCGTCCATACCGCGTAGTGCAGGGCGAAGTTGCAGGAACCGGTGACGAAGATGACCAGGGTGATGATCTCCACCCAGAAGCTGTGGTAGTAGAGGAGGTTGAGGCTCTGCGGGGCGAAACCCCCCGTGGACCAGGCGCCCATGAACAGCCACATCGAGTGCAGCCCCCCCCGCGCCACCGGCATGCCCTCCATGAGCAGGGCGACCCAGAGGAAGAGGCTCCCCGCCACCAGGTAGGTGAGGCTGATCATCCAGATGGCGCGCGCCGTATTGACCACGTTAGGGAGGAGTTTCTCCTCCTTGCCCTCGCTGACGTAGATCTTGAAGGCGCCCGCGGTGCCCGCGAAGAGGAAGGTGAGGGCGATGACGATGATGCCCTGCCCGCCCGCATAGGTGAGCAGATGCCTCCACATGTTGAGCCCGTTGGAGATGTGGTCCAGGTCCTGCAGCAGGAACAGCCCGGTGGTGGTGTAGCCGCTCATGAGATCGAAACATGCGTCGACGTAGGCCTTGTAGTGCCCGGAGAGAAAGCTGGGGATGGCCCCGAAGAGCATGGCCGTGATCCAGCCGCCGGAGGCCACGATGAGACCGTGGAACCACCGGAAATCCCTGTCCGTCTTGCAGGTCAGCTCCATCACCAGCCAGAAGGACACGCAGGCGAGGATCCCGATGGCAAAGTCCAGCACGGTCTCCCATTCCGTGCAGGCGACGGCGGTGACCAGGGGTACGGTCATGAGCAGGCCCACGCCGAGGATGACGCGGCCTATCCCCCAGCCGATGAGCTTGGCGTCCCCGCGCGACGGCCTGAGGATCATTTCACCAGCACCTTGACGAGGAACATGATGCCCAGGGCGGCCAGGGATATCGCGCCCACCGCCGCCGACTCGATGAGGATGCCCAGGGCGTAGCCGCCCCACCTGCGCCAGCGGCTTGCCGCCGGTCCGGCGCCTTCGTCCTCCCGCCTCTCTCTCATTCCGCTGCCCTTTCCTCCGTCACGGGCGCTCCCCCTCCCAGGAGCTTCCCGCGCAGGTCTTCCTCCTTGTCCACCTGGGTCACGGCGATGACGGTGTCTCCCGCCTGGATGCGCTCCCCCCCGTGGGGGATGATCACCTCGCCTCCCCGCATGATGGAGATGAGCACGCAACCCCGGGGCAGGCCCAGCTCCCTCAGGTCGCAGGCGCAGGCGTCGCTTCCCTGCGGCGGGATGTCCAACTCCACCACGGCCAGCTTCCCCTTGTGCAATGTAAACAGGGTGATGACATCCCCCACCGTGGTCATGCTCTCGATCAACCCGGCGATGATGGAGGTGCTCGATACGGCGTCGATGCCCATCATGGCGAAGATGCGCTCGTTCTTGGGATTGTTCACGCGGGCCACGAGCCGGGGAACCCCGAAGGAGGCGCGGGCGAGCTGGCACGCGACCAGGTTGTCATCGTCGTCACCGGTCACCGCGGCGAAGACGTGCGCCCGGTTGACCTGCGCCTCGTCCTGGTAGTTTAAGTCGCAGGCGTCGCCGTGGATGACTATGGCGTCTACCGAGGTCGCCAGTTCCCAGCACGTCCTCTCGTCCTTCTCGATCACCGTGACGGCGTGGCCTCCTTCCGACAGCCTCTCGGCCAGGAACGAGCCCACCTTCCCGCCGCCGCTGATGACGATATAGATAGGCCCTCACCTTCTCCCTCTGCCTCGCAGGTATCTCTCGAGCTTCGGCAGCTCCCGGCCGGGGACGAGAGCTGTTATTTCGTCGCCCCCCGCCAGGAGCGTCTCCCATAGCGGGAGCAGGGACTCCCCTTCCCGTACCAGGTAGGCGATCCATACCGGCACTTGCCTCTCGCACCATATCATGGTCTGCCCCACCCACCTGGCCGGGCAGTCGAACTCCACCAGTTCCAGCCGGCTCTCGCAGCAACGGCCGCGGCGGCGCAGCACCGGCTTGAGGATCATCTCCAGCATACTGCGGGCTATGGCCTCCGTCCCCACCACGTAGTCGAGCCCGATGGCCCGGTAGGTCACTTCCTTGTCCGGGTTGTAGATGCGGGCCACCACCCGCGGGACACCGAAGACCTGCTTGGCCACCTCCGCGGCCATGAGGTTGGTGTTGTCGAAGTTGGTCACCGCCGCGAAGACGTCCGCGTTCTCGATGCCCGCCTGTCTCATGGTGTCCATATCGAAGGCCACTCCCTGGACCGCATCCCCGGGGAAATGCTTGAACAGCCTGTCGAAGGAGGCGCTGTCCCTGTCGATCACCGTCACCGCGTGGCCGTCCAGGGAGAGCATCTCCGCCAGTTGGGCGCCCACGCGCCCGCAGCCGGCTATGATCACTTTCATGCCACCGCTGCCCCTCTCTCCCCGCTATGCGCAGGCACGGATACCTCGGGAACGCATCATCTCTCTATTCCTATCTCCTCCAGCTTGCCGCGCAGGGTGTTCCATCCCTCGTTTCTCACCGCCATCACCACCCAGTCCCCCACCACCAGCCTCGTATCCTTATCCCATCTCAGCTGGCGGCCGCCCCGCTGCAGCGCCAGCACCCGGGCACGGGGACCGTCCTCGAAATCGCCCGCCAGCACCTTTCCCCCTAACCAGGGTATGGCGAACTCCAGGACCCTCATCCCCACCTCGGGGCGGTCCTGGAGCACGACGAGGTCGCGCTGCAGCAGCTTGTGCATTATGCGCTCCGCCACCAGGGTGGTGCCGCAGATGTAATCCATGCCCAGACGCTCGAAGATATGGCGTTTCTCGGGATTGTATACCCGCGCCACCGCCACCGGCACATGGTATATCCTGGTAGCTATCTCGGCCACCATCAGGTTGGTGTTGTCGAAGTTGGTCACGGCGGCTAGGGCGTCGGTGTTCCCTATCCCCGCTTCCTCGAGCAGCCTGTCATCGAAGGCGATGCCCTGCATGGTGAGGCCGTTGAAGCCGCCTGCAAGCCGCGAGAAGGATTCCTCGTCGCGGTCGATGACCACCACGTCGTGCCCCTCGTAGGACAGGAACTGCGCCAGTTGCGATCCCACCCTGCCGCATCCGGTGATTATGATATGCATTGCCTGAACACCTTTTTCGGCTATCCCGCCGTCCGTTATCACCGCATGATACTCCTTATTACTCCCATGGCTCAGGCATGTCAATAAGCGCGCCCCCGCTAGCCCGGGGGTCAGCCCTGGAACGGGGTCGGCAAATCCCACCTGGGGTCAGCCCTGGAACGGGATTTATTCTCCCACCATGGGGGTCAGTCATCCATGTCGCGTGGTCGGGACGCCACGGAGTACGAAAATCTTCAGCGACTGGCGGCATAACATATAGTATTTGAGCG
Source organism: uncultured Actinomycetota bacterium (assembly GCA_964592775.1). Taxonomy (GTDB): domain Bacteria; phylum Actinomycetota; class Geothermincolia; order Geothermincolales; family RBG-13-55-18; genus SURF-21. Next base: position 1,130 of record CAZQFX010000120.1, on the reverse strand, counting down.
TGTATTTTCAGGGCAGCCCTCCATTCTACACACATCCGCAAGGGAAGCACGTTGCCTAACCTTATCATCGAGCTATCGTAGGTGATGCCTGAATAGTTGCACCTTATCAATATATCTCCGTTGTAGACCCTCGGTGTGGAAAATGGTACGTCGCTACGCTCCTCGCCACAAGTTCCGGGCTGACTCCTGCATGTATGCTCGCCCTTCATCGCTACCCGCGCCTCTTACTCAGGAACCTCTTCTTTCGCTCCCGTGTTTAGATTATTGTAATACGAGTGGACAGGAGCGAACGAAAAGGGATTCGCCTCTTGGACAAGAACATCTACACCGCCCTAGAGGCCGAGGTATTCGAGCTCCTCGGGAGTACGCAGCAGGGGATCGCTTCGCAGGAAGCAGCGCGCCGGCTGGAGGATGAGGGCCGGAACGTCATCGAGAAGAGGCGCGGCGTTCCCCTCTGGCGCAAACTGGTCTCCAATTTCACCCATTTCTTCGCCATCATGCTCTGGATAGCGGCGGTGCTCTCCTTCATCGGCGACATGCCGGAGCTGGGCATAGCGTGTATCGCGGTCATCGTCATCAACGGCATCTTCACCTTCTGGCAGGAATACAAGGCCGAGAGGGCCATCGAGAGCCTGCAGAAAATACTCCCCAAGAAGGCGCGGGTGATAAGGGACGGGGTGGAGCAGGAGATAGACGCGGAGGAGCTGGTGCCTGGCGAACTCGTCCTCCTGGAGGCGGGAAACAGCATCAGCGCCGACGCGCGCCTGGTGGAGGCGCGCGAGATGCGCGTCAACAACTCCGCCCTCACCGGGGAGTCGGAGCCCCAGTTGAGGATATCGGAGGCGCTGGGAGAGGAAAAGGCCTCCCTGGTCGACCTGCCCAACCTCGTCTTCGCCGGCACCAGCGTGGCGGCGGGGAGCGGCAAGGCTGTCGTCTACGCCACGGGCATGAAGACCGAGCTGGGGCGCATCGCCTACCTCACCCAGGAGGTCAAGGAAGAGCCTAGCCCGCTGCAGAGAGAGATGGGCACGGTGATCAAGATCCTCTCCATCATCGCCATGAGCTTGGGGGTGCTCTTCTTCTGCCTGGGCGCCTTCGTGATGAAGATGGGCAGCTCTAAGTCCTTAATG
>CAZQFX010000119.1:0-8615 GCA_964592775.1 uncultured Actinomycetota bacterium | reverse complement strand
ACCTAATTGTTCGGAGGCGTCCGGTCTTTATCATTCCAGCCCTGGAACGGGATCGGGGATTGTATGTTGACGCGACGGTGGCATGTCCCAGGTGGGATTGCCGTCGGCTCCCGATCCCGTTCCAGGGCTGACCCCGGGTGGGATTTGCCGATCCCGTTCCAGGGCTGACCCCGGGTGGGAACAATCGATTATCATAGGGAGTGTCGACGGGATGGAGGTGTAGATATGAAAGAAGCGCTCTACTACGAGAAGCTGCAGGGCGAGAAAGCCCACTGCCTTCTCTGCCCCCAGGACTGCACTATTGCGGTAGGAAGGAGGGGCTTCTGCAAAGTGCGCATCAACCTCGACGGGGTACTCTATTCGGAGATCTACAACCGCGCCATGGCCAGGGGCATGGACCCCATCGAGAAGAAGCCTCTATATCATTTCCACCCCGGCTACATGATCTATTCCCTGGGAACGCGGGGGTGCAACCAGCACTGCGATTTCTGCCAGAACTGGCACATGCTGCAGCCCGACGCCCTGACCGTGGAGATAACCGCGCAACAGGCGGTGGACGAAGCCCTGACGGAGGGGTCGGTGGGAATCGCCTACACCTACAACGAGCCCACCATCTGGTACGAGTTTGTCCTGGAGTGTTCCGAGGTGGCGAAAGAGGTAGGGCTAGTGAACGTACTGGTCACCAATGGCTCAGTCAACCCCAAGCCCTTCGCGCGCCTGGCACCTTTCGTCGACGCCATGAACATCGACGTCAAGTCCATGGACCCGGACTTCTACCGCAAGATCTGCAAATCCAAGCTGGAGCCGGTACTGGCCACCTGCCACGCGGCGAAAGAAGCGGGAATCCACGTTGAGATCACGAACCTAGTCATCCCCACCCTCAACGGCACCGACGAGCTCTTTGGCGAGCTGGTGAACTTCGTGTCCAGCCTGGGGCGGGAGACCCCTCTGCATTTCTCCGCCTACTTCCCCAGCTACAAGATGACCATCGAGCCCACGCCTCTTTCCTCGCTGTTGCGTGCCCGGGAGATCGCGCGCGAGAAACTCGATTACGTCTACCTGGGAAACGTGGCGGCGCGGGACGGCTTGCATACGTATTGCCCCCGATGCGGCAACCTCCTCATCGCCCGCAGAGGCTACGGGACTACTTTGAAAGGCATAGAAAACGGCGCTTGCGGCAAATGCGGCAGAAAGGCGGACGTAGTCCTATGACGATGCAATCAGACGGAGGCCCCCAGAATCTTTCCGGTCCTGACCAGGAAGAACCCCACCAGGAAGAACCCCACCAGGGGCAACCTTACCAGGGAGGACCATACCAGCCATACCCGGGAGGACCGTATCAGCAAGGCCCCTACCCGGGAGGACCCTACCGGGGAGTGATGAAGCCGCCCAAGCCGCCCAGCCGGCCCGAGAGCGCGGGCGCGGCCCTGGCGAAGCTGCTCGTGCCTCTCCTGGTGCCGCTTGTCTTCATGCTCGTCATCGTGCCCACCGGCTTTCTCCTGGAAGGACCCGGGCCTTCATTCGACCTGCAGGAAGACCTTACGGTAAAGGGGGCCCAGACCTACCCATCGCAGGGGGAGCTGCTTCTCACCTCGGTCCGTCTGCAGGAAGCCCGCCTGATAAACAAGCTGCTCTCCCTCTTCGACGAGGATATAGAGATGATGAAGATCCGGGATTACCTCGGTGAGGACCTCGATATGGAGAAGCAGGAGACGGTGGACATCGTGATCACCTTCCTCAGCGAAAACACCGCCGTGGTGGTAGGCCTGCGGGAAGTGGGTATTCCCGTGGAAGTAACGGAGCTGGGGCTGTTCGTGGTCGACGTGGGGGAGGATTATCCCGCCTACGGGCTCATCCATCCCGGCGAGGTGATCGTGGGAGTGAACGGCGAGGCGGCGGGAAGCGTCTCCAGGTTCACGGAAGTGGTCGCCTCCGTACCGGAGGGAGGCACGATCACCCTGCAGGTGAAGGAGACGGACGCGGAACTGGCGGACGAGGTGAACGAGGCGATAGAGGAGGGGGCGTCGCAGCGTCCCGACCTCGCCGGATTGCTGGAGGATGGAGTGAGGGAGGTTCAGGTACGGCCGGTCTATTCCCCCGAGCTGGAACGGCCTGTGATCGGCGTATACCTGCGAGAATACTTCACTTACTCCGCGAGCGTGGAGGTCGAGTGGGACTTGGCAACGGTGAAAGGGCCTTCTGCCGGGCTGATGATGACCCTCTCCCTGGTGAACACCCTCACCTCCGACGACCTGACGGGTGGAGAGAAAATCGCGGGCACGGGCGAGATCCTCCTGGACGGCGATATCGGCCCCATCGGAGGCCTTCCCTTCAAGATCAGGGCCGCCGAAAGCGAGGGAGCCGAGGTCTTCATCTATCCAATCGAGAACCAGGAAGACCTGGCCGAGTTCACGACCGACCTCGAACTCTACGCCGTCGACAACCTCGACGAGGTTCTGCGTGTACTTCAGAACCTGAAGTGACGGCGAGCTGAATACACGTGTTCATAAAGGCTGTCGCACAAACCCTGCGTCAGACATATTGCTCTCCACGTATTCACCGAAATGGCCCATTATTGACAGTTCGCCCTCCATTACGATGCCTATCATGCCGCGATTTTGGGAGAGCGAGATTCGTACGATGTCTATGCAACAGGCTCCATAATCGCGGCAATTTACCGAGAGCGCCGATGCGGTCCCGCGCTGCATGGGACAAGCGAGTCGGCGTGTGTCGGCCGTCGAACCTGGGCGCGTTCATACATCGGGGTACGGGAGATACGACGATAACCACAGTGTGTTCATAACGGGTCTTAGACTTCCGCCAATAATTCCTACGCGTTGCCTGACGTCAATATTTAAATCATGTAGATACGATATATTGTGTATATGCGGCGGTTACCGAACAAGAATAAGAGGATTATTGTGAATATAAAGGGAAACGAGGTCCTGCTGAAGAAAGAATTAACGACTGTTGAGGGCATAATTGGCGGAACATAATCGCCGGATTCTCCGTCATTATGTTAGAATAAGGGTAGAGATGCAGGAAAAATAGTGCTAGAATATTTCTTCCTGCAAACTTCGGGAGAGAGTCGAGGTGTAGCCAGTATGAAGCCGACCGGTATCGAGAACGACAGCATCACGGATATCATGGAGACCATGCGCAACCTGGTGGGCCAGGTGGTGCGCATTTCGGTCAAGGAATCGAAGCCGAAAACCCACTGGGAGGAGAAGGAGGGCATCGTGGAGGGAGTCTATCCGACGGTCTTCCTTTTTCGCTTCAAGAACCGTCGCAACGTGGACGAAAGGGTTGCCTACAGCTACGTGGACATCGCCATCGACGATGTGAAGATCCTCGAGAACTGATGAGATAACGGCTCGAGCCACAACCCCCGCCGCTGCCCCGGGCGGCGGGGGTTCTTTGCCCGCCAACAACACCTCCCTTTCATTATTTGCTCGTTCGTCAAGGTCCTGAGGGGCATCAGCCAGATCTCAAAGGCAGTATGATGGTTTTCATCGCGAATCTTGCCCACCAGGTCTTTACGCGAACGCCTATACTAGGACCGCTCCGTGTCGCGGTGGAAGTGTAAGATATTGATGGAGGTTGATGGTAAGGACAGGAAGGTATGCGATGATCTATATCGGAACGGCGGGCTTCAGCTACCAGGACTGGAAAGGCGCCTTCTATCCGGAGAAGCAGGACAAGAAATACATGTTGGAGTACTACTCATGCCGCTTCCCAGTGGTGGAGGTCAACAGCACCTGGCATGCCATGCCCTCCCCCAAGAGCATTTTTTCCATGGCCCGGCGCACTCCTCCGGAGTTCCAGTTCATCATCAAGGCATACAAGGGGCTCACCCACCAGTTCAAGGACAACGATGAGGAATTCGAGCATTTCAAGGAGGTCCTCCGGCCCGTGGAGGATCACGGCAAGCTGGCCTGCGTCCTGGCCCAATTCGCCTGGGGGTTCAAGAACACCCAGGCCAACCGCGACTACCTGCGCCTTTTCCGCGACCGCATGCCCTCCCAGGACATAGTGGCCGAATTCCGCAACGAGGGATGGATCACCGACGAGACCTTGGACCTGCTGCGAGAGCTGCGCATGGGCTTCTGCTGCGTGGACGAACCGAGGCTGAAGGGCCTGGTGAAACCGCACGTATACATGACCACCGGCATCGGATACGCGCGCTTCCATGGGCGCAATTACGAGACCTGGTGGGACCACAAGCGCCAGTCCTGGGAGAGGTACGATTACCTCTACAGCGAGGATGAGCTCATGGAGTGGGTGCCAGGACTGCTGCAGCTGGACGACGGATCGGAGCGCACCTATGCCATATTCAACAACCATTACCGGGGTAAGGCTCCGCGCAACGCGGTCATGATGGCGAAGCTGCTTCCCGCGGAGAGGGTGGTTCCCCTGCAGGCGGTCGAGCAGGACGGGCGCCTCTTCGAGGATTGAGGCGGACCGGCGGACCGGCGGGGATGCGGTCGATGCTGTTTGAACCGTGAGCGATCCGTCAGGGCTGGATCAGATCTCCTCCAACTCGATATCCCCGCGCATCTTGTCGAGTATCTTGCGCAGCAGGCGCGAGACGTGCATCTGGGAGATATCTAGCTCCCGGGCGATCTCTATCTGGGTCATGCCCCGGAAGAAACGCATGTAGATGACCCGCTGCTCCCTGTTCGAGAGATGGGAGATTAGCTTGGCCAGGGTATCCCGGTCCTCGGCCAGCGAGAAGTCGGTGTCCTCGTCTCCCAAGTAATCGAGGAGGCTGAAGCCTCGGTCCTCCGAGCCGTTCATGTAGATGCTGTCCAGGCTGAGGTAGTTTGCGGCGTAAGAGCTCTCCAGGATCTCAACCACTTCCTCGAGGCCGATCTCCAGGTGCTCCGCCACCTCCTGCAGGGTGGGGGAGCGGTGCAGCTCCTGGGTGAGGTAGTCGATGGCCTGGTTGAGCTCGAGGTCCCGCATCTGGAGGCGGCGGGGTATGCGGATCGCCCATCCCTTGTCGCGGAAGTAGCGCTTCAGCTCGCCCACGATTGTGGGGGTGGCGTAGGTGCTGAATTCGACCCCCCGTTCGAGGTCGTAGCGGTCTATGGCCTTGATGAGGCCGATATATCCGACCTGCAACAGGTCTTCCAGAGGTTCACCACGGTTGGAGAACTTGCGCGCCAGGTACTCCACGAGGTGGATATTCAGGGAGATCAACTCATCGCGGACGCTCTGTTCGCCCGTCTCCCTGAGGACGCAGAAGAGCTCCTTGACACGCCGCCTTCGCTCCTGCCGCTTGTCTCCGTCTTCGCTCACGGATCATCTCCTTGTGGAAGCGCGCGTTTCCAATGATGCCCGTTACGTGGGGCATTTCTTGCGTAGCGAGATGCGGCAGGTCGCCTCCTCCCTCTTCAGATCCGCAGCGTCCACGACGGACTCCATGATCATCCTGCTGAAGGATTCGGGCATCACCGAGCGCGATTCGCCGTTCTCAGCAAGCTGCGAAGTCAGGATGATTTCAAGGTACTCCTTTGAGGGCTCTATTTCAACATGGAGGGTGGTATCGGCCTGGGAATGGATGACGGCGTAGTTGCTGGCCTCATCCACCGCGATACGCAGGTCCTCCAGTTGCGAGAGGTTGAAATCCATGCGGCTGGCGACCAGGTAGACGGCCAGCCTGATGAGCTGCCGGGAGAAAGACTCGGCCGGCAGGCGGAGGCGTATTATGTCGCCGTTATGGTCCAATTCTCCACCTCGGGTATGAGCCAACCTTATGACTATAGATTTTCCCCTCGTCGGCCGGTCTGAAACAAATCGGACTCGCTGTAGGTCGGGTGGGAAATAGGCCGGTCTTAAGGAACGGACGCGGCCCGCCGGCGGAACTTGATAAGTCGCTAAAACTTCGTGGTAAACTGATTATACGAGACGACCGTATCCAGGACACTTCAGGGAAGGGAGCACACTTGGAAGAGATGGAGGGAGTCGTTCTTAAAACCTCCTTCAAGGAGGTCGGAGGAGTTTCAGTCATAGAATTGAGGGGCGAGATAGACCTCTCCACCTCACCGTCCTTCAAGGAGAAAGTCTACGAGATCATCGAGTCCGGGAAGAAGGACGTTGTGATCGACCTGAATGGTCTGGAGTTCATGGATTCGACCGGGCTCGGAGTGCTCGTAGCCACCCTGAAGAAGACCAGCGTGGAAGGTGGCAGCATCCGCCTTATCTGCAACAAGCGCAGCATCCTGAAGATCTTCACTATCACCGGTCTGGACAAAGTCTTCTCCATTTACGATAATTTGCAGCGGTGCCTCGGCGCCTAGGCGAGGCACTTGATACGCGGGGGAGTACCCGAGTGGCCAAAGGGGACGGACTGTAAATCCGTTGGCGCAGCCTACGGAGGTTCAAATCCTCCCTCCCCCACCAGGAATGAAGAAGCAGGCCAGAGGTAGTTGCCGACGGCCTGCTTGTTGTTTTTCCGAACCATACAAGACCTGTAATTCCACCCCGGTCAACAAATGGTCAATACGGCTGAACCCGTTTCTGACCCCATCGTGTGGTAATCTCATATTGTGCAAAGGTTCAGGGCATAAAAAGGAGGATGGGGGATGGAGCACTGGCTTATTACCACTAATGACTCTGATACAGAACCTACTGTCAGCGGCCGCAAGGTTCAGGCGACTAGGCTAAGGGACTGTTTCTATGGCATCAAAGAGAGTGCCGCAAACGCGAAGAAGCTGAAGCCCGGAGACAAGGTGGTCTTCTATGTCGCTGGCAAGCAAGGGGGTTATTTTTCCGCCGACGCTACCCTTAGGACTGGGTTGGTCGAACTAACTCCAGAGGAAAGAGAAAAGCTCTGGTATAGTCCCGCCTTCCAGGCGACACATGGAGTATTTCTCGAAGAGGATGTTCATAGCTGGAATAAGAAAGTATATCTCAGCAAAGCGATCGATGAAATAGCATCGTTCAATAAGTTCAGGAATAATCCCGGCAACGCAGTTAGGGGGACGATAAAAAGCCTGAGCGACGACGAGCACCAGGCACTAATTGCGCTAGGAGACCAGCACGGTACATAGCCATGCAGTGCTGTTAACAAGAGGAGGGGAAGAATGCAGGTGACGGCTTGGACGAATGGCAACCCGAATCCTTATACAGGTTCTGGTTACGGCATAAGAATCAAGAAAGATGACAGAGATGTTTACTTCAACCGAACACGGCCGCACATAAAGATACGCCTGAGGGGAGGCCCAACCATAGAAGTCAAACTCTCCGATTCATTTTGGAGAGGGTGCTCGGAGATACGAAATAAGGAAATCGGGCAATGGATTATAAACCAGCTCAAAACAAGAAAGCAGAAATGGGTAAAGGGGAAGCCGCTAAAGTTCAATCTGAATCCCCTTTCACCAAATGAGTTTGAACTGACGCCATAAGTGTCAGTTGGCTGTTTAGCTTGGCTGGCATGGTTAGGCTGCATTGGCCAACTACGAATATTGATTCAGGTAGATGGCAGGATTGATTATGAATTGGAGAATTGAATGGCAAGAGCAACCTTTGCTGAAAAGCTAGTAAATGTTGAGTTGTTGGGGCATAGGGATATCGATGATATGCGCAAGGCAGCCAAGGAATTCCGAAAGCTCTATAACTCGCAGGCTTATGACGAAATTTTTGCCAAAATGCAAGAAGACCAGGGCTCTTCGGCTAGAAAGCGAGCTACACTCTACCTTGAATTATGCAATAAGTGGAGCTGCAGGATAGGCGGCAGCGTTCGCGGGGAAGCACTAAAGGCTATTGCCAAGGCCGAGGGGCTGGTCGGGAAGATCGACAAGAGTCTCGAGCAGATAGAGCGGCCTGATTATGCCCTGATAATCAAGCCGATAGAGCTGTTAGTAGGGGTCAAGGGGCTCGGGATAACATCTACCAGCAAAATCCTGTCGCTGGCAAAGCCGGAACTGTATGTGATGATCGACCAGGTGATTTGCTACGAACTGGGCTTTGCCAATAATAGCATCGGCTACTTCCATTACCTTCTTCTGATGAGGGATGTTGCGAGGAGGATAAGGCAGATCGCGCGAGAAACAGGGATAAAGGACCTGGAGGAGTACTTAAAGCCAAGCGATAGAGGGTGGAAGGCGCCACTAGCGATATATCTGGACGAGTGGAATTGGATGAATATTACATATAAGAGCCGTTAAGCCCGGGAGGTCTGGCTTATTTAGAGAGGAGTGTCGCCAACCATGGCCTTGTCAGAATCTCAGAAGGGGAAGGTCGTCGAGCATCGTAGAGCATCTTGATCTCAGGGGGAGAAAGAAAATCCATTTCCTTCTTCTCCACGCGGGGGCGGTCAACATTGGTGACCGGGTTCTTGTCAACAAACCCCCACTTGATCGCTTGGACGAAGATTTTAGACAAGATCGCTATTATCTTGTTGACGGTTCTTGCGGACAGACCTTCAGAGAGCTTCTTTTTGATAAGCCTATCTGGGAAGCGCACGCTTGAGCCTGGTGAAGGAGATTTCGCAGTTCTTCTCACGCCATTTCACAGCGCCTATACCCAGGCGGCCGAGCACAGCGATCTTCTCTGGCAGGAGTTTAAGAGATAACCGGTTTCCTTTCTGCAAAGTGCCTGCACAAGGATGC
>CAZQFX010000118.1:0-8708 GCA_964592775.1 uncultured Actinomycetota bacterium | reverse complement strand
GGATCCTCTTGCGCATGGCCTCGGCGTGCTTGACGAAGCCTTCCACCCGGGCGAGCGCCTCTATCACCGGGCCCAGCTTACGGTTGGCCTGGGGGTTGGAGAAGACCACGTTGCTCCACTTGATGAAATCGTAGACCCCCAGAGGCGAGGAGTAGCGCGCCGCCCCCTTGGTGGGAAGGACGTGATTAACCCCCGCCGCGTAGTCCCCCAGGGCCACGGGGGACTCCGCCCCAAGGAACACCGCGCCCGCGTTATGCACCTTGGAGAGCAGGGTCGTTATATCGTCGACGACTATGACCAGGTGCTCCGGAGCGAGGATATCGACCAGGCTTGCGCCCTCTTCTAGGTCTTTGACCAGCACCGCCGTTGCGTCGATCCCGGATATGCCCTCCTCGCGGGAGCGTCCCGGGGAGAGCGTCCTATATACCTTCTGGAGTACGTTCTCGTCCGTGGTTATCAGGCAGGCCCTCGCTCCCGAGCCGTGTTCCATCTGGGCCTGCATCTCCAGGGTCAGCAGTCGCGCGTCCGCCGCGCCGTCCGCCAATACCACGAGCTCACTCGGCCCGGCGAGCATGTCGATGCCTACGCGACCGAGCACCTCCTTTTTCGCCAGCGTGACGAATATGTTGCCCGGGCCGACGATCTTCTCCACCGCCCTCACGGTCCGGGTTCCGAAGGCCATCGCGGCTACCGCCTGCGCCCCGCCTACGCGGTACACCTCCTCGATGCCCAGGGTGTGCAGGGCGAACAGGGTATGAGGATTTATCCCGCCGTCCGCGGCAGGAGGCACGCATACCGCTATCTCCGCTACTCCGGCCACTCTCGCCGGGATTATGGTCATCATGGCGGTGGATGGATAAGCGCCTTTTCCGCCCGGGATATAGGCACCGATCCTCCTCAAGGGCTTCGCCATCTGCCCGATACGCGCGCCTTCCTCCGTCTCCCAGAACCGTGGCTCCCAGACCTGGTGGCGGTGAAACGCGGTGATGGACCTCACGGCCGCTTTCAGCGCGTCGATATAGGGCGGCTCCACCATATCCGCCGCCCCTGCAAGTTCCTGTTCGCTTACGCGCAGCCGCCGCTCGGGCATATCCACACCGTCGAAGCGCCGCGTGAGCTCCAGCAGCGCGGCATCTCCCCCGTCGCGCACCGCTGCGATTATCGCCCGGACCTCCTCGACCGGGCCTTCTTCGCACCAGAAGTCCCATGCCAGCGACTCCCGGAGCGATTCCAGGTTCTCGTAGTCCTCACTTCTGAAAATCCGCAAATCCGTCTCCGATCACCGTACGTCCGCGAAAGGCAAAAGCCGCCTTCCCCGCCGGGATATGCGGCCCTTCGACTATTCCAGGGCGATGCAGCCATCCCCCAGGAGGGACAACACCTCCGCGTACAGCGAGCCGTCGGGGCTGACACGGTATTCGTCGGGGAGCCTGAACACCTTCACCGCTTCCCCGGACCTGAGCTTTAGTTTAACAGGTGTGCCGCCGGGATGCCTCCTCAGGATGTCCTTCAGAAGGTCCATGGTCTCCCTGTTCGCCCGGGAATCGGCCATGTTTATACACAGGTCACATTCCTCATGCCTTTTCAGGCGCGGTTCCGACGCATCCAGGGCCACTACGCGCACCGCCGCCGCCTCGTCGTCCCTGTCGCCCGATTCCACCCGGGCCTTGACGCAGATTATGCGGTCCTCCTCCATGTACTCCCGGTGCTGCAGGTAGAGGGCCGGAAAGACGGTCACCTCCACCCTGCCGGTGAGGTCCTCCAGGGTCAGGTTGGCCATCAGCTCTCCCTTTCGGGTCAGGCGCTGGACCTTCCTGGAGATGATGCCCCCTACCCAATTTACCGCCCCGTCCCCAAGCTCGGAGAGATCCGCTATATCGCATTCCACCTGTTTCTTGAGCGCCTCCCTCACCTGCATGAGAGGGTGGTCGGTAACGTATATTCCCAACATCTCTTTCTCGTATGCGAGCAGCTTGTCACGCGGCAGCTCTTCCTCGATGGGAGCGGCGGCCAGGGGATCCTCGTCTTCGTCCTCGAAGAGGGAGTGCTGCCCCTCTTCGAGCAACCTCTGCTTCTCCGCCGCCAGGTCGGCCGCGCGGTCGTAGATCTTCAGGAGATGGTTCCTGGTGTACCCCGTGAAATCGAAGGCCCCGCTCTTTATCAGGCTCTCCAGGGTCCTCTTGTTCACCATCCCCGACCCCACCCTGGCGCAGAAGTCCAGCAGGGACGCGTAGGGCCCGCCCTCCCGGCGCAGGGCGATGATCCTGTCCGCCGCTCCCTCGCCTAGGTTGCGCACCGCGGAGAGGCCGAACCGTATCCCCTCCTCGACCGGGGTGAACTCCTTGAGGCTCTCGTTGATGTCCGGCGGGAGTATCCTGATGCCCATCTTGCGGCATTCGTTCACGAACACCGGCACCTTGTCCTTGGTGCCGCTCACGCTGGTCATGCTGGCCGCCATGAGCTCCTCCGGGTAATGCGCCTTCAGGTAGGCGGTCTGGTAGGAGATGACGGCGTAAGCGGTGGAATGGCTCTTGTTGAAGCCGTATTCGCCGAAGTGCTTGACCAGCTCGAATATCTTCTCCGCCAGGTGGCGCTGGTATCCCCTCTCCACCATGCCCCCGACGAACTTGTCCCTCTGTTCCCTCATCTCCTCGGCCTTGCTCTTGGCGACCACGCCGCGCAGGGCGTCGGCCTCGGCCATGGTGTACCCCGCCATCTCCACCGCCACGCGCATGACCTGTTCCTGGTAGAGGATGATGCCGTTGGTCTCCTCCAGGATGGGCTCGAGGTCGGGGTGGAGATAGCTCGTGGGCATGCGGTTGTGCTTGCGGCTCACGAAATCCTTCACCATCCCGCTTCCCAGCGGCCCGGGGCGGTAGAGGGCTAGGACGGCTATGAGGTCCTCGAAGCAATCGGGGCGCAGGTCCTGCAGGAGGGAGCGCATGCCCGCGCTCTCCAGCTGGAACACGCCGACGGTGTCGCCCCGCAGCAGGAGTTCGAAGGTCTTTTCGTCATCCATGGGGATACGGTCGATGTCCACCTTGATCCCCCGCCTGCGCTGTATGTTCTCGAGGGTGTCGCTGATCACCGTCAGGGTGCGCAATCCCAGGAAGTCCATCTTGAGAAGGCCGATCTTCTGGATGGCGTCCATGTCGAACTGCGTTACCGTCTCCTCGTCCGCCCCCCGCCTCTGCAGCGGGGTATAGAGGGGCAGCTCGTCGTCGGCGATGACCACTCCGGCGGCGTGGATGCCGTCTTGGCGGGTCATGCCCTCCAGGTTGCGCGCCGTCTCTATGATCTTGTGCGCCAGCTCGTCCGATTCGTAGACATCCCGGAACTCGGGAGAGGTCTCCAGCGCCTTGTCCAGGGTGATGTTTAGCACCTCCGGCACCATCTTCGCCAGGCGGTCCACCTTGCCGTACTCGAGGCTGAACACCCTGCCGGCGTCGCGGATGGCCGCCCGCGCCGCCATGGTGGAGAAGGTGACGATCTGCGCCACGCGGTCCTCCCCGTACTTGCGCCTCACGTACTCGATCACCTCGGGGCGGCGCTTGTAGCAGAAATCTATGTCGATGTCCGGCATGGTGCGGCGGGAGGGGTTGAGGAAACGCTCGAAGAGAAGGCCGTAGCATATGGGGTCCACCGTGGTTATGCCCAGGGAGTAAGCGACCAGGGAGCCCGCCGCCGAGCCCCTCCCGGGTCCCACTATTATCCCGTGCTCCTTGGCGTACTTGATGAAATCCCAGACGATGAGAAAGTAGCCCGAGAAGCCCATCTCCCTGATCACAGAGAGCTCGTAACGCAGGCGCTCCTCCAGCTCCGGCGTTATCTCCTCGTAGAAGCTCTTCAGGCCGTCCCAGGCGAGTCTTTCCAGGTAGCCGTCGAGGTCGTAGCCCTCCGGCACCTGGTATTTCGGCAGGAGGTATCTGCCGAACTCTATCTCCACCTGACAACGCTCCGCGATCTCCGCCGCGTTGGAAAGGGCTTCGGGAGCCTCGGCGAAGAGGCCGCGCATCTCCTCGTAGTCCTTGAGGTAGAACTGGTCGCTGGAGAACCTGAGGCGGTCTTCCTGGTCGAGGGTCGAGTTGGTCTGGATGCACAGCAGGACGTCATGGTAGATATGGTCGTCCCTGCCGACGTAATGCAGGTCGTTGGTCGCCACGAGCCCTACTCCCAGTTCCCGCGCCAACTGCATCAGGCCCGGGTTTATCTTCGCTTCCTCGGGCAGGGAATGGTCCATGAGTTCGAGAAAGAAATCGCGCTCGCCGAAGATGGACACGTAGTCCCTTGCCGCCGCGGCGGCCCCCTCGTAGTCGTCGGCGAGGAGCCGCGCCGGGACCTCGCCTTTCATGCAGGCCGAGCAGGCGATCACGCCCGCGTTGAATTCGCGCAGAATCTCCTTGTCGACGCGGGGTTTGTAGTAATAGCCGTCCAGGTAAGACGCCGTCACCAGTTTCATCAGGTTGCGATATCCCTCCTGGGTCTCGGCCAGCAGGAGCAGGTGATAGTTGGGGTCCTCCTTGGCCGGCTTGCGGTCGAAGCGGGACCCCAGGGTCAGGTATGCCTCGAACCCGATGATGGGCTTGATGCCTTTTTCGAGCGCCGCCCTGTAGAAAGGCACGACGCCATACATACCCCCGTGATCGGTTATGGCCAGGGCGTCAAATCCCTTTTCCGCCGCCGCATCCACGAGGTCGGGGATGCGGGCCGCCCCGTCCAGCATGGAGAACTCCGTGTGGTTGTGCAGGTGTACGAAGGGAACCCCCATGCTTAAACCCCTATCATGTCATCATGCATCTATGCAGATCCTCGGGCCTCTATATATACTGGCTTCGTATGAGCGCCGGGCCGGTACCTCCTGGAGGCCGTGGTGTTTTCCCGGCGGGCTTATGCTATTATAGCTTTCCCCGCAGACAGTCGCTTTCCCGGCGCGGGAGAAGAGGACAAGGGGCAGGACATTGCAGGTCAGATTGAGCTATACCTCCGTCACCGCCTACGAGAGATGCCCCCTGTCGTACCGTTTCCAGTATATCGACGGCCTGGAAGTCGAGCCCACCTCGTATCTCTCCTTCGGCAGGAGCCTGCACGCGGCCCTGGAATGGCTTTACGGTCGCGGCACGCCCGACCCTCCCGCCCTGGAAGGCCTGCTCACCTATCTCGATACCTGCTGGGAGAGCGAGGGATACGCCGACGTCGAGGAGGAACGCTCCTTTCTGCGCCAGGGACGCGAGGTGCTGGCGCGCTTCTACTACTCCAACGTAAGCGATTTTCGCCTCCCTGTGGCGGTGGAAGAACGCTTCGAGCTGGATATGAAGGGCTTCGTCCTCTCCG
This sequence comes from uncultured Actinomycetota bacterium, assembly GCA_964592775.1. Taxonomy (GTDB): domain Bacteria; phylum Actinomycetota; class Geothermincolia; order Geothermincolales; family RBG-13-55-18; genus SURF-21. Next base: position 3,377 of record CAZQFX010000118.1, on the reverse strand, counting down.
GGGTCATAGACCGGGTGGACCGCAATCCCGACGGGGCTTACGAGATCATCGACTACAAGACCGGCCGGCGCCTGCCGGAACTGAGCCGGCTGCGCGAGGATCTGCAACTCCCCATCTACCAGCTCGCATGCCGCCACGTCTGGGGGGTGATCCCCTCCAAGCTCACCTTCTACTACCTGTTCCACAACCAGCGTTACTCCACCAGGCCCTACGACGAAGGCGGCCTCGCCCGCGTCGTGGAACGCCTGGAAGGGGTGGCATCCTCCATCTCCAAAGGGGGTTTTCCGGCGACCCCAAACCGCCTTTGTCCCTGGTGTTCCTTCGCGGACATCTGTCCGGAAAGGGTTTCCCCGCAGAGTCTGCGCGATGGCTACCAGTCGCGTCACGAGGCCTTGTTGAGACGGAAGGCTGTGCTGGAGAAGGCCATCTCGGAACTGGAGCAGGAGATGGAAGGCGCGTGCGTATCGTTCAAGGACGACAGCGAAAAGGACCCCGAACCGTAACCTCGCGACCGAGGGACTTGGCCCGCTTCCTCAACAGGCGCGTGCGGCGAGGCGGGCCTGGGCCAACTTGCGGGGATGCACCCTGGTGCGGTCGACCCTCGCGGTGAGCGCCTAGGCGAGCGTCCCGGCGATACCCTCGAATATGCGCGCGCCCTTCTCGACGAAGCGCGCCCTGTGGCCGCCATGCTTGTCCACCGCGCAGAGCGCTCCGATGGCCTAGGCTTTCCCGCTCCGCATGTCGGCAGAGACAGGCGGAAGGTAACCGTAACGGGGTGGAGCGCCATCGTCTTCCTTACGCAGGATGCGCAGCTGCACGAGGGATTCCATCTGCCTTTCCGCCTGCTCGACATCGCGGGATATATGCCGTGCGGTTTCCCCGCATGTCGCCACCGTATCCGGACGGCGGCTGAAAAAGGATATGAACTCCACCCTGATTACCCTATCCGGTGTGCCCGCCATCCTCTTTCCCGTCCTTAACACCCGTGCTCGTGCCGGAAGCCTGGAGAAAGGGCGTCTACTTACCGGCCCGTTTTACCAGGTAGGCGGCCACGGAATGGGGCGGCAGATAACGGTAACGGTATTGGCCGTTATGCGGCTTTTGCTCGAGTATGTGCAACCGTACCAACTTGATCATCTGGGCTTCCACGCGATGGAGGTCGCGCCCTATGGCCCCGGCTATCTCCTCGCTCGTGCTCTCCAGGCCCGGATTGCGGTGGAAATGTGTGATGAGCTCGATGCGGATAAGGCTGTCGGATACTGCACTGCTTGCGGGCCTTCGTTCCTCTTTGACATCAGGTATCATTGCCAGCCTCCTTTAATACAATAATCCCCCCTTTGTTCATGAATTTTGATAAAAATCCCGGGAAACGCGCCTATTCCGCTCTTTAATGGTCGTTTTCGGCCTTGAAAGGAGTAGCAGATAATGGAAAGTTCCTTCGCGAGATGCGTGCTGCAAGAAGGAAACGGGTTGTTCACCCGGCTTCCCGCGGGGGAACCAAATGGAAGGCCGGCTATCGCCTGCCCTCGAGCCCGTTCAGGACACCCTCGAGGTCGCCGGGCAAGGGTGATGCGAATGAGAGTTCCTCGCCGCTCCCGGGATGGGGAAAGCTGAGTCGACATGCGTGCAGGAACTGCCTCTCCAGCCCCGTCTCCCTTTCCAGGGCCCCCCGCACGCCGTACTCCCTGTCCCCCGCCACGGGATGGCCGATATAGGAGAGGTGCACCCTTATCTGGTGCGTCCGCCCGGTCACCAGTTCGACCTCGAGAAGGGCGCAATCACCGTATTCCCTCTCCACCACGAAATGAGTCACCGCCGGCCTTCCCGCCTCCGCGGTCACCGCCATGCGCTTGCGGTCCCCGGGGTCGCGGCCGACGGGAGCATCGATCGTCCCCAGGCGCGTGGCGGGAATGCCGTGCACCAGCGCCAGGTAATAGCGCTTGAGACGCCGGTCCCGCACCATGTCCTGCAGCAGCACATGGGAGCGGTCGTTCTTGGCGACCACCATCAGTCCCGACGTGTCCCGGTCGAGGCGGTGTACTATGCCGGGACGCAGCACTCCACCGACCCCGGAAAGGCCGTCCAGGGCATAGATAAGGGCGTTCACGAGGGTGCCCTCGCGATGCCCGGCCGCCGGATGCACCACCAGGCCGGCAGGTTTGGAGATGACCGCCAATTCGCTGTCCTGGTAAAGGATGTCGATGGGGATCCTCTGGGGGGCCGGCCGCGCCGCCTCTGGTTCCCGCGGTTCCACCTCCACGCTCTCCCCGTGGCGCAGGCGGTGGTTCTTGTGAACCACCGCACCGTCGACCCTTACCGCCCCCTCGTTAATGAGGCGCTGTGCTTGGGTGCGCGTCGAACCGGTGACCCGGGCGACGAACTGGTCCAGCCTCTTTCCGTTGTCTTCTTCCGATACCGGGAACCTCGAGGACAAGCTACCTGGCCTCCGGCAGCAACCGGCGTCTGAACAGCAGCACCAGCCCCGCCATCACGAATGCCGCGACGCTCAGGAGTTGGAAAAACAGGTTCGCGGAAGCGGTGGTGTGGAAACGGTAGAACTCGAGAACGAAGCGGACCACGGCGTAGAACATGATGAAGGTCAGCATGATCTCGCCGCGGTACCGGAATCTCTTGTATATGGCGAGCAGGATCACCAGTATGGCCAGGTCCATGACCATCTCGTAGAGCTGAGCGGGGTGGACGGGGTTCGGCGGCATTCCCATGGTCGCCTGGGTTCCGGCGGGGAAGGTAACCGCCCACGGCAGCCCGGACGATTTCCCGAAACAGCAGCCGTTGAGGTAGCACCCCACGCGAGCGACGGCGAGTGCCGCGGGCACGGCCAGCCCACCCGAGTCCAGCACCATGCCTATGGAAAGGCCGCGGAGCTTGACCACCCCCACCGCGGCCAGCACGCCGACTATGAAACCTCCGTAGAACACCAGGCCTTGGACGTCCCAGAATTCGAATATCTCCCACCACTTGGACGAGAACTCGCTCCAATGGCCCACGATGTAGAAGATCCTGGCGCCTATTATCCCTCCTACCGCCGCCGCCAGCACCAGCTCGAAGACAACGTAGGCATCCACGAACTGGCGGCGGAGGTACCAGAAGCTGACCAGCATACCCACGATAAAGGCAAGAGCGAGGAAGAACCCGTACGCATGCACGGTTATCGGACCCAGCTCGAAGAGCACCGGTTTCAAGCGCCGCTCCTTATGTCCATCAGCTTGCTGCCGTCCAGCCCGGCTGGCGGTTCGTGTCAAATCCCGGCGTCATGGACACTACCCGTCGCAGACGGTGCCGCCCGTCAGGCCTCCCGTGGCTTCTCCTCGAAGCTCTCCTTGATCACCACGATCAGGATGATCCCCACCCCAACG
>CAZQFX010000117.1:1422-8830 GCA_964592775.1 uncultured Actinomycetota bacterium | reverse complement strand
ACTCTGGGTATTAACCTGCTATCAGGAGGTGTATATGGGGAATATCCGCTTATAGATTGCTTAACCATACGGAAAAAAGTACCGGCTGAAGTGACTCGTTGTGAATGTGTATTGGATTTGCGCCTTGAATCCTTTCGGTGCTAATCTAGTGCTGTGACATGACCCTGATCCTGGGGGCATGCCATAACGGCATGTTCTCTCTTCTCGGATGGACGCTCGAAAGAAATAGTGCCCGGTGCTTAGAAACATCGTCTATAACGCGCGGCGTCGCCGTTGGACCATCAAAGGAGGTTTCTTATGAAAGCAGCGGTATGGAAAAAGAAGAAAGTGCTCGAGCTGGAGGACGTCCCCGAACAGGACGTCGGCCCCGAGGATGTGAAGATCAAGGTCGAGTACACCTCCATATGCGGCTCCGACCCCCATATCGTAGACGGCAAGTTACCGGTCTCTTACCCGCCCCGCATAATGGGCCACGAGATGTCGGGGACCATAGTCGAGCTCGGGGAGCAGGCGAACACGAAAGGCCTCATGCTCGGTGACCGCGTGACAGGCAACCCAGTGCGATATTGCGGCGTGTGTGATTACTGCCGTAACGGTCTAGAGCACTACTGCCTCAAGCTCGCCGTATATTTCCCGCCCGGCACGATGGCAGAGTCGGTCGTCTGGCACGAGCAGCAGGTGTTCAAGCTGCCGGACTCTTTAAGCTTCGAGGAAGGATGCCTGACTGAGCCTGTATCGGTCTGCCTGCGAGGCATCGAGCTCGCGAACATAAGGGAGGGCTCCACCGTAGCCATCCTCGGACTCGGCGGCATCGGCCAGATACTGCTTCAGCTCGCCCAGCTGTCCGGGGCATCGCAAGTGGTGGTTGCGGACCCGGTGGAATCGAAGAGGAACATCGCTCTGGAGATGGGCGCAGACCTGGCGCTTGACCCCCTCGTCGGGGACATGTGGGCCACTACAATGAAGGTGACCAATAACCGTGGATTCGACACTGTCATCGAGGCGTCGGGAAACACCGATTCAGCCAAGAGCGCGATAGATATGGTGGGGAAAGTTGGCACCATGGTCTATTTCTCGGTCTACCCGATGAACTTCGAGCTGCCCATCAAGCCGTTCGATCTCTACGCTCGCGAGCTTACCGTACGTGGGGTCTTTATGTCCCCATACCTCTTTCCGAGGACTATAGCCCTCCTGCCGAAGCTCAAGATGAAGCCGTTGGTCTCGAAGATATACCCGCTAGACGAGGTCGTAGAGGCCTTCGAGGAGCAGAAGAGGGGGCAGAACATAAAGATCTTGATAAAGTGCAGCGGGGGGTGATGCAGTATGCATCAGGATACGCGGGAACTCCAGAATAAAGTGATCGACATACGCAAATGGATAATCGAGCTCAGCCAGATCGCGGGGGGCGGGCACCTGGGAGGTTCCCTTTCGATGGTGGACGCGGTGGTCGCCCTCTACTACCACGTCCTCAAGTTCGACCCAAAGAACCCTGAATGGCCCGAGCGCGACAGGTTTATTCTGAGCAAGGGGCACGGCGCCCTGGGCCTGTGCCCCGTCCTTTGCGACGTGGGTTTCTACCCCAGGGAGATGATGGACGACTTCAATGACTTGGACAGCCCGTTCGGCATGCACCCCGACATGAACAAGATACCCGGCATCGAGATGTCCACCGGCTCATTGGGACACGGTCTTTCCGTGGCTGTCGGGACGGCTCTTGCGGGCAAGCTGGACAAGGCTGACTGGAGGGTATTCTGCCTGCTCGGAGATGGCGAGTGCAACGAGGGCATGGTCTGGGAGGCGGCCATGTCCGCCAGCCATTATAAGCTCGGAAACCTGAATGCCATCGTGGACCGCAACGGCTACTCTCTCGACGGGCCGACAGAGGAGATAATGGCGCTCGAGCCCTTCGCGGAGAAGTGGCGAGCTTTCGGCTGGAACTGCTGCGAGGTCGACGGCCACGATATGGACGCGCTGCTCGAAGCCTTAGATGGGCTTCCGGACGCAATCTCCGATACGCCTACCTGCATAATCTCCAATACGGTCAAGGGCAAGGGAGTGTCGTTCATGGAAAACGCCAACGAGTGGCACTACGCGGGATGCGACGACGAGCTCACTACACGGGCGCTCGATGACCTGGAGGCCTGCAGGCCGGAGAGGGGGTGACGGGCTATGCCGAAAGGATTCACCTGGACCACGCTCGACGTCGACAAGTTCGCGACGCGCGAGATGTACGGCAAGATACTCGCCGAGATCGCGCCGACCGATGAAAGAATAGTCGTACTGACGTCGGATCTGATGATGAGCAACAAGACCGGCGACTTCGCCCGAGCCCACCCAGACAGGTTCTTCAACTTCGGGATTGCGGAACAGAACATGATGGCCGCCGCAGCGGGCTTCGCCATCTGCGGCAAGATCCCCTTTGCGTCAACCATGGCGGCATTCGCGTCCCTGCGCTGCGCGGAGCAGTTGAGGACGGACATAGCGTACCCGAACCTCAACGTGCGCATCATCTCGACGCACTCCGGCCTCTCCATGGGCAACGGAGGGACCACGCATCACTCTACTGAGGATATCGCGGTCACGAGGAGCATGGCCAATATGACGGTGATAGTCCCGGCGGACGCAAACTGCTGCGCGAAGGTGGTGGTGGATTCCCTGGACTACCAGGGTCCGATCTACATGCGGCTGGGGCGGGGTGCGGAGCCCATAGTCTACAAGGGCGACTTCGAATTTCGGATCGGCAAGGCCAACACCGTGAGAGAGGGTGACGATATAACCGTAATAGCCTGCGGGATATGCGTGATGGCGGCCGTAAAGGCATCCAGGAAGCTGGAGAAAGAAGGCATCGGCGCCAGGGTGATCGACATGCACACCATCAAGCCGCTCGACGTGGACGCTATTACAAGGGCTGCGGATGATACAGGCAGGATAATCACCATGGAGGAACACAACATCATCGGAGGTCTCGGAAGCGCAGTCGGCGAGACCATAGCGGAGGCTGGGCGGTCTGTCAAGTTCAGGAGACTGGGCATACCGGATATCTACTCGACCATAGGACAGCCCGACGACCTGTACGAGAGATATGGGCTGGACGCGGATGGCATCTACAACGCAGTCAAGGAAATGATCGGGGAACCGTAGAGGAGGAGGTTGCGATGTCGGAGCTCGAAGAAGTCTTGACGGAGTTGCTGGAGACCGCGAACAACGATCCTGACAGGGCGGAAGGCTTGGGCAAATGCATGGGACAGACGATCCAGTTAAAGGTGACCGATGGTGAGGACCTCGTGATCGTCGCCGACCAGGGCAAGCTATCGCTTCAGAAGGGCACGATCGACGATCCGACAGCCACAGTCCTTGGTGAGGAGCAGAACTTCGTAGATCTCTTCAACCAGGAGCTCGATCCCATGGGGGCGGTCATGAGCGGAAAGCTGGTACTCAAAGGCGACGTCGAGCCGTTCATGGAGCTCGAACTGTTCTAGGTGCACAGGCTCCGTGAGTCGTTGTGCCTGAAACTGTGCCTGACAGGATGCTACGTCACGCAACTCAGCGCAACTCGGTTATACAAAACCCCAGGCCAGGAATCTGCACCTTGACCTGGGGTTTTGCTGAATTCCGACACCCGGACGTAACTACTCAGACCCGGACTTAAAATCCCTCGGGTTATCCCGTGCGGGTTCGACTCCCGCCCCGGGCACCACTATATCTACCATTACAGGTGGCTTGAAGGAGCAGAACGTGGAAGGAATATGGCTTATAACATTATAAGGTTCTTCTCCAAGAAATGTAGCCAGCTATGGAACCCTTTCGTCTTCCTTCTAAAGTCTTCCTTCTTTCTGACCCACAACTCCCGGAGAAGAACCCGTTATCGCCATTACGCGTAAAGAACGAATGGTTATCGGCTTCCATGCAACCCTATCCCCTGACAGGCCGGATGCGATTCACCATCCCCCCGCGCTTTACCTCGCCTCGCAATCCCGAGGCTGACACCTTGTCTATCGCAATATTACGGGTGCTTTTGCGAGCAGTGTTAGCGCCCTTTGGGACGGCCTTCCATGTTGCGCGGCCGCGACAACCGCGGTGCATCACCTCGCGGGGTCGGATGTATGGGGTCGATGGTTGGGGTGTGAACCATGGGGAGGACGGCCGGGAATCGCGGGGGCAACCTCATTATGAGAACCGCGGCAGGCAAACCGTGCCTTCACATGGTGAGACCGCCGTTTCTATCGGCGGCCTCGATTGGCACGCTGGAGAGCTCCAGCTTTGGGGGATCTTGTTACTCAGAGGTTGGCGAGCGAGCAGAGCAGCGCCGTCCCGCCTCCCAGCGCGTACACGCAGGCCATCCCCAGGAGCAGCCGCTTCGCGTAGGGACGTTCGCGCAGCACCGCTTCCGCCAGCAGCGCTCCCATGAGGAAAAGGATCATGGCCAGCGCGATGTACAGGGTCTTGAAAAGCACGCGGTTCCCTCCCCTATTCCCCGAACTTCCCTTCCATCATGTCCGCCAGGTCCGAGGCGTAAGAGTTCGAGACGCGCAATCCCGCGGCCATCTCCTGCAGCGCGCCCAGGGTCTGGTTGATGTACCGCAGGGTCAGGCTGGTGCGCCCTCCTACCCTGTCCAGGGGGTCTTGCGCCGCGCTTACCCCGTACGACAGACCCCTTATGGCCAGGTTGTTCACATCCAGCAGCCTGGCCGTTGCGGTCTGCAGATCGTTCGCCTCCCGCACCAGGCCATTCATCTCCGCGACAACGCCCGCCAGGGAACGCAGGTCCGCGAGCATGTCTTCGGTCTTCCCCACCATCTCCTCCGTGGGCTGGAAGGCGGGCAGTATCGCCGCGACGGAATCGTTCTGCCTCTCCACCTCCGCCAGCAACGCTTTCTGCTTCTCGCCCATGCCGCCCTGCACGCCGATGACCTTGGCCAGTGACACGCCGGTAACCGCGAGGCTCCCGGCGATCACCAGCGCCACCAAGGTCTTGATGATTTTCATGCCGCCACCACCTCTCACGGCCCAAGGAGGCCGCCGACCGTATCGAGCACCGGCGCCAGTACGCCATTCACGATATCCTCCACGACTTCCTTCACCTGCTCGTCCACCCCCCCGGCGGGCGGTGCCGCGCCGGCGCTCCCGCCCGGTGCGGCGGCGGGGGTTATGGTGGTACCCCCCGGGACCGCCGGAACAGGCAGGAAGCCCGGGAGCCTGCTCAGGATGTCACCTTCCATGTACGCTTTCGCCTTGGAGCTGTGCGGCTGGATGCGGCCGAGGTAGCCCAGCGTCTGGTCGAAGAGGGCGGATATGTAGGAGGCGACGCCCACCATCCCCGCCGTGCCGTCAACCACCTGGCCGGTCAGCGACAGCGAACCCTCCATGGCGACGATGAGGGAGCCCATGGGCGATGCGAGGCCCCGGGCCAGGTCAAGGGTCAGGCACAGCTTCTCGTCCAGGGAGGTGATGGAGGCGTTGGTCGTCTCCAGGAGCGGCTTCTGGCCCGCCATCAGGCCGTTCAGCTCGTCCACCACGGCGAGCTGCTGCTCGAGCAGGTCGTTGGTCTCGCGCAGCAGGTCCAGCTTGCCGTTGAGGGCGTCGACGTTGTTCCTCACCTCGCCCATCACCACGTTCATGTCCCGCATGTTGCCCAGGCTGTCGTCGACCATCTCGAATATGTTGTATTTCTCGTTCAAACCCTCCAGGGCCCCGCTACCGGCGAGAGTGTACGAGATGACCACCAGGCCCGCCACCACCAGCGCGGCCGCCGCCGCGATAAGGATTTTCCTCGCTTTCATGGTTCGCCACCTCCCTCAAGGCAATGCCGGCATGGCATAGGTAAAGAGTATGCGGTAGGAAGTCGAGTTCGCGATCTTGTCGCGCATCTGGGCCATCTCCCCGGCGATGGCGCCATTCAACCTGTTTATCTCGTCCAGGGTCCCCAGCGCCGACGCCGAGGCGAGATTGCCCTCCTCCACCGCCGCGGCGAGCCGGTCGATATGGGGGACAAGAGAAAAGAGCGAGGCGGTGAGCCTGTCGGTATGGGCCTTCACCATCGCCAGGACCCCGTTGTTCGCCTCGATCGCCTGCACCATCGCCACCAGCCCTTCCCGCATCTCCTGCATCGCCTGCAGGGTGTCCCAGATACGATCGCCGACCACACCCGCCCGCCGGTTCAACTCGATGGTGGGCTCCAGGGACTCGCGCATGGAGTCGTTGAGCTCGTTGCAGCGCACCACGAGCCCGTGCACCCTTTCCACCTTGGCGTCCACGTTGCGGGCCACCCCCAGGGTCGCCACGGTGCCGGCCGCGGTGATCACCGCCGCCGCCGCCGCCAGGGTCCATATGCCCGCTCCCAGGAGAGCCTTGATAAAGCGTTTCACCCTGACCACCTCCTCACGGCAGCGCCGGGACGGCGGCGTTGTTCTCCTGGGCAAGGCGGTACATCTCCGCTATCTTGCCCAGTTGCCGCGATGCCGCGCCGGTTATCCCGCCCAGCAGGCCCCCGACGTCTCCCATGATCCGCACCACCCCGGACATGCGGGATCCTATCTCGCCCGCCATGGCGATGTTCTCGAGGATCACCGCGTCTATCTCGCGGTTGACGGAGAGCAACTGGTCGTTCATCAGGCGTATATCCGCCGCGTCGGAGGCGATGGAACGCGCCGTGGCGTTGGCGGCCTCCATCTTGGCCGCGATGGAGGAGAAGATACCGGCCATGTCGGAGATCAACGCCCCCTTGGCGTACATCGATTCCTGGTATTCCACAGCCTCCGAGAGCAGCTTCTCATTCTCCGAGAGCTTGGAATCGAGGCCCTTCAACTGGGCCAGCATGAGCAGAGTGTTTATCATGAACCCCGTCAGGGCCACGATGCCCAGCACCTTCGCCGCCTTGATCGCTTTGCCTTTCATCTTCCGTACCCCCTACATGTTCCCCATTATCTCCAAGGCGCGGTCCAGCTTGGAATTGATGGCGTCGTTGATGCCCGCGAAATCCTCCAGGTTGCCGAACAACCTTTGCACCAGCTCCAGGGTCGATCCCGCCATGTCCAACTGGGCCGCTGTGTCCCCCTTGAGCTCCTGCTCCACCGCCAGCACCTGCCGGGCGAGGGAGAGCACCCCCGCCACTTTGCCGCGTCCCTGTTCGAGTATGGCGGCGAGCTGCCCCGTGGTATCGAGCTGGGCATCCGTCTTCCCGCTCATCACGAGGAGCAGTTCCACCGTCCGGGCGAGCTGCCCTTCCTTCTCGTCCAGCACGGCGATGGTCTCGACCAGTTCCGCCGTCTCGGCGTTCAGCGCGGCTACCTCCTCGTTCATCTCCTTGAGCTGGCCCGTGAGATCGTACTTCCGTACCGCGTCACCCGCCGAGCAGCCGACCGCCATCGCCGCCAGCTCGACCGACCCAGCCGAGCCGCCCCCGCCGCCG
>CAZQFX010000117.1:0-1412 GCA_964592775.1 uncultured Actinomycetota bacterium | reverse complement strand
CTGGCGTCGCTGTTGTACTTGATGACGCCCATTCCTACGGTCACCAGAACCAGGGCCCCGTTCTTCGATCCCCTCTCTTTCTTCGATCCCCTCTCTTTCATTCTCGCGTTACCCCCTCGCTCTCGTGATTGCGGCGTTCAACCCTTAATACGGATTGAGGCCGCTTTTCCCGCTCCCCACGCGAAGGTATTTCCCGGGCTGCCCGTATTTACCCATGTGTACCGAAAATGGAAGGAAACGACGCCGGTAAAGGTAAACGGAGGTGTGAGATGATGCGAGGAATATTCTCAAGGACGGTCACGTGCCTTGCCGTCTTGGCCGTGCTCATGTTCTCTACCATGGGGATGTGCGTGGCCGGCGGCGTGGAGGAGAAGACCCCGATCGGAGGCGCCCTGGATAAGTTGAAGGAGGCGGGCGGGCAGGTCGTAGGCAAGTTGGCGCCTGATTCCCCGCCAAAGACGGCACTGGATGCAGGCGGTCACGGTGGGGTCAGTACGGGTGTCCCGGTGCCGGATACCGGAAACGAGCCGGATCCCGCCGCCATCCCCGGATCGGATTCCCTGCCGGGCATGGACGGCCTGCCGGGGATGCCGGGCATGGACGGCCTGCCGGGGATGCCGGGCATGGACGGCCTGCCGGAGCTGCCGGGCATGCCCTCGATGGACCCCATGAAGACCCTGCAAGTAATCGATAAGCAGGACCAGCTTTTCGTGGTCCTGACCTTGGACGGCGTGGTCGAAGCCAGGCTCGGCATAGGCAAGAACCTCGCCAAAGCGCCCCTGCTGGGACTACGGCTGGTGCTGTTCGACGCCCTGGCCGCCAATGGGAGCCTGGGCATCGAGAAGATCGACGACAACACATTCCTGGTCCCACTGGAATTCTATCTCGAGTACATGGCCGGCGACGAGGGCTGGAAAGAGGTGTTGGGTATCGCCCTCCCCTTGGAGATCAGCTTCCCCGGAGCGGGCATGGTGCCGGACGGCGTGCAGGCGATAATCGACGCCCTGTATAAATACATCCTGAAACCAATCCTCCCGCTCCTCCCCATCTATCACGAGGACAAGCCCGATCCGGCCGTCCCCAAGCCGCCGGTGAAGCCGGAGGTGCCCCCCGCGGAGGTGCCCCCCACGGAGGTGGGGGGAGAAGTGGTCGGGAACAACGCGGGCGGAAGCGGTGACCATCTCCCCTTCACCGGGGCCGAGCTCACCATCCTGCTCGTCCTCATCTTCTCCCTCGCCGTCGCGGGCATGCTGCTGCACAGGTTGGAGAGAAAGGTGAGGGGCAAGACGCGTTAACGGATCCGCATCCTGGCGGAATCGATACAGCAGATAACGTGGAGGAGTCGGCTTCCGCCGGGCTCGGCGTTCACCGTGGGCGGCGGCCGCTCCTCCGCTTTTCGCGCCCCATCCCCG
>CAZQFX010000116.1:0-8902 GCA_964592775.1 uncultured Actinomycetota bacterium | reverse complement strand
GCAAGTGATTTAGCGCGAGTACGGAAAAGAGCTGGCAGTTAAGGTATGGGCACACCATCGCATATCAAATGCCATCCGGATTGCCCACACTTTATGGCGAAAAGCCTATAATATTGCGGGGTTCGTGGCGAGGAGGTCCGCATGCCGGCTAATGACGATACCAGGGAAGCGATACTGCGCAGGTTGCACCGCGTGGAAGGCCAGGTGCGCGGCATCATACGGATGGTGGAAGAGGAGAAGGATTGCGAGGACGTCCTCACCCAGGTAGCCGCCGCCCGCTCGGCCATGGACCGCGTGGGGATACACATCATCACCCATCGCCTGAAGGGATGCCTGAAGGACAATCCGCCCGATTCGCTGGAGGACGCTATCGGTGAGGCGATAAACATCTTCCTCCGTTTCAGTTCGAGCATCGGCCCCGTCCCCCCGGAGTAATTCCTTGTCTACGGTTCTGCCTGTTCTATACAGAACCGCTTCATCTACCTGTCCGGGGTTCAAGGCAAGAGGTTGTTGAAGTTTGAGGTTCTTCTGCAATAAATGTGGACGAATAGGGGATGAGGATGGTCAACTCAGGCCTAGGGGTCGAGCCTCGGATCGGGCCTGAACCGAACACAGGCTATCAAACAATAGGTATTATTCAGGATATTGGACTTCCTCTGATTCCATATTCGCCAGCTTGCTCAGGCCCGATCCGAGGCTCGACCCCTAGGCCTGACTACTGTCGCGCAGGGCGGCGTGCGGTCTCTTCGACTCCTACAGATTTTTAAGAAACCTTTCTTTTGATGCAGAAAAGCTACGTCTTGCGTTCGTCATCTATGGGGGCATGAGCCGGAGGGATTGGAGAGAAGTCTCGCCTGTAAATAATAACTAATTATGGTCCATTATGGATATGAAAGCAGGGCAGCTTTCACTGCTCGGTTCTCTTGAGGCCGTTCATTATCTGCTGGACCTGGTCCAGGATCTCCTGCTTATCGTACTTGCCGAATATATGATACAGTTCGGCCACGTACTCCCCGATGCCCATGAAGGCGAAACCCATGACCTCCGGGTCGACGGTTTCCTTCATCTTCCCCTGCTCCACCGCCTTTTTGATATCCCGTATAACCGGCTGCACTATGTAATTAAGGCTCTCCCTGTACTTCTCCACGAAAGCCGGATTATTCGAAGTGGCGATCCCCCGCAACTGGTTCATCATATCCCGCCATTTCGGGTAGGCATCGATGAAGACATCCCCCCTCTTGATCAGGCGCGGGATCACTTCCTTTTCCTGCCTGATACTGTCCCAGACCTCGTCGAAGATCTGGTGGAAGATATAATCCGCGCATTCCAGGAAAAGTTCCTCCTTGTTGTTGAAATACATATAGAAAGTAGATTTGCTCATTTGAAGTTCGCTGACGATATCCTGTATGCTGACCTTGTCATAACCCTTGTGGGTAAAGAGATACGCGGTAGTGTGTATTATCTCTTGCCTTCTATCTATCGACCTCCCCCTGCTCTCGGGTTGCACCTCCTCTGCTTCAAGTTGGGCCAGCTCGACCTTGATGAACTTAATAGGCATCTTCTCCTCGTCCCGCAGCTTCTTTACGAGCTCGAGCCTCCGCACTTCCTCTTCCGCGTAATAGGCCATCGTCTTGCCGGTCTTGATGTATGGAGCGATCAGGCCCTCACGCACGTAGTACCTGATAGTGGACTTGGGGATCCCGGTCGCCTCCTCGAGTTCACTAATGGTCAGGTATCTCTGTTTTTCCATCACCACGATCCCATTCTTGCGAGTCGATAGAATCTAATAGCTATTTAAGAGTAATATAAGCTATATTGTCAATACATAAATACTACTAAATATGTAACCGGATAGAATTATATATTCCTAATGGCCGGTATTGACAAAGCCGCCCCCCGCTATTAAACTCAGATAATGTACCGTACCGTACTAGTACTAAACATTACTAGAGTGCATGCGACGAGTGGAAGGAGCTACTCATGGCCCGAGGCGAATTCGCGATAATCGGCACCGGCGAAGTGCCCTGCGGAAATTATCCCGGGCGCTCCGAGTTCGAGACCGCGTACACGGTGGCGCGGACGGCCATCCGGGACGCTGGTATCGACAAGGACGACATCGGGGCGGTGGTATGCGCGCAGCACATCATGTCCAATCTCGAGAACGACTACAACACCGAGATGGTCTACGGACGCCTTCCGGAGGCCATAGGTGCCAGGGGGTGCAAGATCACCTGCATGACCTCTTCGGGTGGCGCTTCCAGCTTCTCCCTGCGCAAGACGGCGGAGGGCATCCTGCACTCGGGGGAGACGGACACCGTGCTGGTGGTGCACGCCCAGCGCTTCTCCACCTTCACCCCCAACGAGCAGGCCAGGTACTTTTCCATCGCCGGCTCGGACGTGGAGTGGGAGGTACCCTACGGCATGACTTATAACGCGCTTTCGGCCATGGTCACCCAGGGGTATATGGCCTATACCGGCACCACCATCGAGCAGGTGGCCGCGGTGTGCGTGGCCAACCGCCGCTGGGCCATGCTGCAGCCCAACGCCATGTTCAACCAGAAGGAGATCACGATGGAGAAGGTGTTGTCCAGCCGCATGGTCTCCTATCCCCTGACGGCTTTCATGTGCAACGTCCTGGCGGACGGCGGAAGCGCCTTCATCATGACCACTGCGGAGAAGGCGAGGAAGGTATGCGGCAGACCGGTCTATATACTGAGCGACGCCTCCAGTTACTCCCACCGCACCATCACGCGGTCGAAGTCCAAAGACCTCGCCAAGATGGGAGAGAACATGGCGCCGGTGGCCGGCGCCGCCTACGAGAGATCGGGGCTGGGGCCGGAAGACATGGACATCTTCCAGGTCTACGGCTCCTACCCCACTTTGCAGCTCATAGTCATGGACGCTTTGGGGATCTGCGAACCGGGGCGGTCCGGGGCGCTGGTCGAATCCGGCGAGACCTCGCCCGGCGGCAAATACCCTTTGACCACCAACGGCGAGGCGTTATCCTTCGGGCACACCGGCACCGGCGTAGGCATCGCGCTCTTCGTGGAGTCGGTGCGCCAGCTGCAGGGGAAGGCGGGCAAGGCCCAGGTGGAAGGGGCGAGGTTCCTCATCGAGAACACCGGCGGGGGCGCCTTCATGGACTGTCACTTTACCGTGCTGGGAAACGAGATCCCGGGGTAGCCGGTTTGGACGGCCGCCCCCGATTTCGCGAATGGGAATGAGGAGGACAAGATGATGAGCGAGGAGAAGGTGAGCATCAAGGATCTGCTCGGCCTGTCGGACGAAGAGGTGAGAAAGCCGCTGCCCGTCCCCACCGCATGGTCCCAGCCTTTCTGGGACGCGGCCAAAGAGCACCGGCTCGTCCTGAAGAAGTGCTCCAGGTGCGGCAATATCGACCACCCGCCCTATCTCTATTGCACCGCCTGCCAAGCGGACGAGCACGAGTGGATAGAGGCTTCCGGCAAAGGGACCCTCTACGCCTATGCCGTCAACACCTTCGGGGTGCCCTTCCCCTTCTGGGACGACATGCCCTACGTCCTGGCCATGATAGACCTGCCTGAAGGCCCCCGCATGATCTCGAACATAGTCCAGTGCGACCAGGACGAGCTGGAGAACGGTATGGAGCTGGAGGTGGTCTTCGAAGACGTGTCGGAGGCTATCAGCCTTCCCAAGTGGAAACCGGCCACTTGATCGCGTTGGAGACCGTTTAGAGGTACCGGCCCTGCGGGGGAAGGAGAGAGCAATGGCGGATTACGAGAACCTCATATACGAGGTGGAGGAGAATATCGGGAAGATAACCCTGAACCGCCCCGGGAAACGCAACGCCCTCAACGCGGAGCTCATCGCCGAGCTCAAGGAGGCGGTGCCGCGCATGAACTCGGAACCCGAGGTGCGCTGCGCCATCATCACCGGCGCCGGCGAGAAGGCCTTCTGCGCGGGCGCGGACCTCCCCATCTTCGACACCCTGCAGGAGGTGGAGAAGGCCTACGGCTACCTGCGCAACGACGGGGGGACCATCACGCGCGCCCTGGAGACGGCGGAGTTCCCCTGGATCGCCGCGGTGAAGGGCGCCTGCGTGGCGGGAGGGCTGGAGCTGGCCCTGTGCTGCGACATGATCGTGGCGGGCGAGAACTCCATGTTCGGAGTGCTGGAGATAAACATCGGGCTGCTTCCCGGGTGGGGGGGCACCGTACGCCTGCCGCGCGCCATCCCGGTGCGCAAGGCCAAGGAACTCCTCTTCACCGGGGCGATGATCGACGCCCGGGAGGCATTGCAGCTGGGGTTGGTGAACAAGGTGGTCGCGGTGGACCAGGTGGAGGATGAAGCCATGAACATGGCGCGCAGCATCGCATCCAAGTCGAAGGCCGCCGTGCGCGCCGGGATGAACATCGTGAACAACTCCCTCGCCTGCGCTTCCATCGACGCGGCCCTGGCCATAGAGCGGGGAACCATCATGACCCTGGTGGGAGCGGAGGAGACGCGCAAATACCTGGAGCCGGCCATCCGCATGATGCAGGAAGCGGAGAAAAAGAGCACGGAGGAGAAGCGTTAGATGGATTTCATGCTGACCGAGGAGCAGAAGATGCTCCGGGATACCTTCCGAGAGTTCTGCCGCAAGGAGCTCACCAAGGAGTACGTGCGGTGGCTGGACGAGAACTGCGACTTTCCCCCCGAGGACATGGTCGGGAAGCTCGCGGATATAGGTTTCTTCGGTATCTCCATACCCGAGGAATACGGAGGGGCGGGGGCGGGCATGTTCGATTTCTGCGTGGCCGCGGAGGAACTGGCCACGGCGAGCGTCGCCGTGGCCATATCCATGGGGCTCACGCCCGCCTTCGGCGGGAGGCCCGTCGCCGAGCTGGGCACGGAGGAGCAGAAGCGCGCGTACCTGCCGCCGATCGCCGAGGGGAAGGAGAAGTGGTGCATGGCCCTGACGGAGCCCGCCGGGGGCACCGACATCCTCGGCGCCATCGCCACCACCGCGGAGAGGGACGGGGACTCATACGTCGTGAACGGCTCGAAGATGTTCATCTCCGGCGCCCACGTGGCGGATTGGATACTGCTGATCGCCATCACCGACAAGGAGGTAAAGCGCTCGAAGGGCCTCTCCGTCTTCATCGTCGATGCCCGCAGCCCAGGCGTCACCATCAACCTCATCGACAAGGTCGGTATCCATGCCTGCGGCACCACCGAGATCTTCTTCGAGGACGTGAGGGTTCCCGCGGGCAACCTGCTGGGGACCGAGAACATGGGCTGGTACCACATACTGGGGACCCTCAACCCCGAGCGTATCGGCACCTCCATGCTCTCGCTGGGGATCGCCAGGGCGGCCTTCGACGACGCCCTGCAGTACGCCAGGGAACGCACGGCCTTCGGCAAGCCCATCGGTCAATTCCAGATCATCCAGCACTATCTCGCGGACATCGCCATCGAGATCGAGAACGCCCGCAATCTCATCTACAAGTGCGCATGGCTCTGCGACGCGGGCGAGCGCTACGACGTGGAGGCCACCATGGCCAAGATCGTGGCCTGCCGCGCCTCGGAAAAGGCCGCCCTGCACGGCATGGAGATATTCGGCGGGTACGGCTTCACCATGGAATACGACATACAGCGGCACTTCCGCGACTACAAGCAGATGATGTTCAGCCCCATCTCGGACGAGATGAGCATGAACTATATCGCCCAGAGCTACGGCCTGCCCAAGTCGTATTGAGCGGCTGGTAAGAGATAGGAGGGATTTGGATGTACACGTTAGGGGACGTCCCGCGCAAGGGGAACAAGCTCTATCCTCATAAGGAGGCCATGGTCTTCGAGGACATCAGGATCACCTACGCGCGGATGGAGGAACGGGTGAACCGTCTCGCCAATGCCATGCTGGGCCTCGGATACAAGAAGGGCGACCGCCTGACCATACTCGCGGAGAACACGTTCAAGTACATGGAGGTCTATTTCGCCGCCGGCAAGGCCGGCATGAGCGTCACCCCGCTCAACTTCCGCCTTTCCGATGGGGAGATCGTCCATATCGTCAACGACAGTGAGGCCGTCCTCCATCTGGCGGGCGAGGGTTACGAGGAGCGGTCGCTGGGCTTGAGGAAGGAGTTCGATGAGATCAAGGGTTGGATCTCGCTGGACAAGGAGTGCGAGGGTTGTCTCTACTACGAGGACCTCCTGGCCGGGGCCTCACCCGACGATCCCTGGATCGACGTGGGCGAGGACGAGCTGGCCATACTCATGTACACGGGGGGCACCACCGGACTTCCCAAGGGGGTCATGCTCTCCCACCGCAACCTCATGACCGCGGCGTACGGCTGCATCCTGGTCTCGGGCTTCGATGCCGATGACGCCACCTGCTTCGTCCTCCCCCTGTTCCATATCTCCCTGTGGCCGGCCCTGTGCCTGCTTATGATGGGGGGAAAGGTGGTCATCATGCCCCGGCCCGACCTGGTGGAAATATTGCGGTTGATCCAGGACGAGCGGTGCACGCACATCAACCTCGTCCCCACCATCTACGGATGGCTCCTGAGCCTTCCCCAGATCGACGAATACGACCTCTCCAGCCTGAGGATCATGACCTATGCCGGGAGCCCCTTCCCGCCCGACGTGCTCAAGCGGTGCATAAACAAGTTCGGCAGCATCTTCGCCCAGGGTTACGGGCTGACCGAGGCGGCTCCGGTGGTGTCCTTCCTGATGCCGGAAGACCACGTGCTGGAGGGGCCTGAAAACCTTACCAGGCGGCTGACCAGCGCCGGCAAGGAGGCCCACGTGGTGGAGGCCGGGGTGGTGGACGATAACGACGAGCCGGTGCGGGTGGGCGAGATCGGAGAGATCGTGGCCCGCGGCAGGAACATCATGATGGGCTACTGGAAGAACCCGGAACTCACCGCGCAGGTGCTCAGGGGCGGCTGGTTGCACACCGGCGACATGGGAACGGTCGACGAGGACGGATACATCTACCTCATGGACCGCAAGGCGGACATGATCATCACCGGGGGCGAGAACGTCTATCCCAAGGAAGTCGAGGACGTGCTGTACGAGCATCCCTCCGTACAGGAATGCGCCGTCGTGTCCGCGCCGGACGAGAGGTGGGGCGAGAAAGTCCAGGCGGTGGTCGCGTTGAAGGAGGGGGCTTCCGCCAGCGAGGAAGAACTCATCGCCCACTGCAAGAAGAGCCTCGCCGGTTACAAATGTCCCAAGGGGGTACAGGTATGGGATTCCCTGCCCAAGACCCCGATCGGGAAGATCGTTAGAAAAGACGTGAAGAAGAGCTTCTGGGGCGACCAGGAGAAGAAGATCGGATGAGGATCCATGAGCGCAGGGGGACAGCCGTCGGGAGGTGAGAAGTCGCCGTAACGTTGGATCAGCGACGGGGATGAAATACGTGAAAGGAAAGGATCGGGAGGTTGCCATGGCAAAGAAAGACAATCCCTTCAAGAACCTGCTCAAGCCGATCAAGATCGGGCCGGTCGAATTGAAGCACCGCATGGTGCTCGCGCCCATGAACGACACCCTCTCCGGGCACAATGGCGAGGCAACCGAGCAGATGATCTCCTATTACGCCGCTCGGGCCAAGGGTGGAGCCTCACTGGTCATAACCGGTGCGATAATGGGGACGAAGATGGCATCGCGATTCGTGTGGGGGCGCAACCTGTATTGTTACCATCCCGGCCACATCCAGGGGCTGAAGCTGTTGACCGACCGCATCCATTACTTCGGCTCGCAGGCCTGCGCCCAGATCACCATCGGGTTCGGGCGCCAGGGGCATTCCGCCGACCACCACGAACTCGCTCCCGCTCCCACGGCGGGCCTTCCCTACGAGTGCGCCCTCGAAAAGGCCCCCAAAGCCATCGAGATCGCCTGGAAGAACATCGAGCATCCCCGTTCCTTCGTGGTCGGCCAGATGACCCGGGAGATGACCATCGACGAGATCCACAGCGAACAGAAGGAGTTCGCCCGCAGCTGCCAGCTGCTGGTCATCGCCGGATTCGACGCCATCGAGATCCACGCCCCGCACGGATACCTCGAGCACCAGTTCCTGTCCCCGTTCTCGAACAAGCGGACGGACATGTACGGAGGGGAGTGGAGAAACCGCAAGCGTTTCCTTAACGAGGCCGCCGAACAGGTACGCTACGCGGTAGGCTCCGGCGTAGCCCTGGGGGTACGCATCAGCGCCGAGGAGCACATGGAAGGAGGCCTCACCCGCGAGGAGATGATCGACGTCGGCGAGGATCTCGAGGAACGCGGCATCGATTACCTGAGCCTCTCCGATGGCGGCGGATACGAGGAGGGCGGCCACCTGGTCCCGGACAAGGACCGCGCCAAGCACATCCCGGAGCATGGAAGGGACTTCAAGAAGGCCCTGAAGATCCCGGTCATGGTCGCTTCCCAGCACGATCCGGTCAAGGCGGACGCGGATATCGGGAAGGGATGGTTCGATATCTCGGCCCTGGGACGTCAGTTGTTCATCGATCCCGAATACCCCAACAAGATAGCCGATAACCGCCCCGATGATATCAATAGATGCCGCTACTGCAGTACCTGTCTCGGCATATCCCTGGCCGGAAGCGGCATCGCATGTCCGCACAATCCGGAGCTGGGCCGCGAGTACGCCAACCCGGAATACATGATCGGACCGCGCACGGAGCGGGAGAGCATCATCCCGCGCGGCATGCTCGCCGGCGACATGCCCGCCCTGGACCGGCCCTGGTGGAAACCGGAGTACCCCGTTATCGAGAAGGCCTGGCGGCCCTTCCGCGGGCCCGGCAGGAGATAGGAAGGCCAACAAAACGAAAACATCGCTGTTGTAAACCCAAGCCTGAAGGAGGAGGTCATGAGCGGATTCGAGATGGACGGTTTCTTCAAGATCGACCCCGAGCCCCACCTGCTGGGGGAGATGGAGCCC
>CAZQFX010000115.1:0-8971 GCA_964592775.1 uncultured Actinomycetota bacterium | reverse complement strand
CCCCTGGCGGGATGCCACGACGGGATGAACGAGCATGGATTGTGCGTCAGCTACAACTACGGCCACGGCACGGACATACCCAACGTCAACGTGCCGATAACCCTGCTGGTGCAGGAGGCGCTGGAGAATTGTGCCAGTACAGGGGAAGCCGTCGACTTCCTGAGTTCAGGCAGGAGATCGGGCGGCGCGATCCTCCTGGTAGCCGATGCGGCGGGAGAAATCGCCACCGTGGAGCTGTCCTCCAACTTCAGCGGCGTGCGCGAACCCCAGGATGGCATCATCATCAATACGAACCACTACCGCTGCCGCGAGATGGTCTCCTACGACATCCCCCGTAACGCCTACTACACGAACAAGAACATCAGGGCGCTGCGGGGAGTGCGACTGCACGAGTCCAGCGAACTGCGCTTCGGCAGGGCAGAGCAGCTGCTCTCCGATATGGAGATGATCGGCATCAAAGACCTCCTGAGCGTTTTCTCGGACCACGGGGAAAGCGGGCGCGGCGACAACAACACCGTCTGCTGCCACGGGCCCTATTTTTCCACCACCTGCTCTACAATCATGCTCCCGCACAGCAGGCGCACGCTGATCACATATGGCCATCCGTGCGAGTCCGTCTTCACCGATTTCCTCGATCCCTTCAAGCGGGAAGAGAGCGAGCCGGAGTCCGCGGCGGGCAAGGCCGAAGAACCCACGCAACCAACGGCATAAGAGTTAGCCACCGCATGTCATCATTCATGTCCGGCCGGCGGTCGTATGCCGGCGCGTTTTACGAAACGGAGAACTGGTGCACCGCTCCCTATATTTCTTGGCACTCGAACGCCGCCGCATCCCCGCGAGTTTATCCCGCAAAGCGCGGGGTAAACGGGAGCGGCGCATCGGCGCCCTCGGTGCGTCAAGATACCCGGTTCTTCTCCAAGAAGCGCGGGTGACCGATGAATGGTGTCTGAATGGGGTCGATTTTCGGTTTTAATTTTCGGTTTTTATGAATAAACCCAGAAAGAACGTCTTGTTTCATTGAAAATCGAAGACCCCATTCAGACTTACCTCCGCATTTACCTATACTTCTCGGAGAAGAACCAGATATTTAGGGATCTTCGCCATAAAGTGCGGGCAATCTGGATGGCATTTGATGTGCGATGGTTTACCCATACCTTAACTACCGGCTCTTTTCCGTACTGGAGCCAAATCGCTTGTATCTCTCTACCCACACTTCTGGGAGAAGGACCATACGTAATGGTCTGCGGCCCTAAAAGGCTTCTCCCCGGCCTCCGGCCGGCTCGGTCGACCCCGCCGCCGGTTGCGGCGCGCGGGGAAGGCCCCGCAAGGCAACGATCTCTGGTGCCCCGGTTAACGAAGCGGAGCGCTATATAAACTATCAGACAACGCCGCGACGCACACGGCGCTTCGCGCCGGCAGCGACCTGATGCGTCGACGGGGAACACCGCGCGGGCCCCACGCGGGCCCCCGGGGTTGACAACCCCACGCCCGGCATATAATATCGGAGTACGATATCGGTAAGCGATATTAGGGGCAGGATGCACCGGGATCTCTTTCTGGGTTTCGTCAAGATACATATCCTGTATCACGCTTCCCATGAGGAGGTGAGCGGAGTCGGCCTGTCGCGGGAACTCGCGCGGCACGGTTATACCTTGAGCCCCGGCACTCTATATCCCACCTTGCGTAAGTTGGAGAGCGACGGCTATCTCACCAGCGCCAGCAGGGTCGAGGGCGGCCGCAGGCGAATCTATTACACCGCGACGCCAAAAGGCAGGAAGGCGCTGGCGAAGGCGCGGCGCCAGGCGGTGGAGCTCGTGGACGAGATAACGGAGGAGCGGTGAGCGGACCCGGAGACGAATGCGAGCAGGGCGACCGCGGCCCCTTCGGCCTTTCCCGCAACGTATTCGTGCTGGGCATCGTCAGTTTCTTCAACGATCTCTCCAGCGAGACGGTCTACCCCCTGTTCCCGACCTTCATCACCGAGTTCCTGGGAGCGGGAGCGTGGTTCCTGGGCCTGGTGGAAGGACTCGCCGATTCCGTAGCCAGCCTGCTAAACCTGTTCTCGGGATGGATCTCGGACCACGTTAGCCGCAGGAAGGGGCTGGTCGTAGGGGGCTATTCCCTCTCAGGACTCTCCCGGGGCGCCCTCGCCCTGGTGGCGACGCCGTGGCAGGCGGCGGTGGCATGGTTCTGCAACCGGGTCGGGAAAGGGGTGCGTACGGCTCCACGCGACGCGCTTATCGCCGATTCCTGCCCGGCGGTGGAGAGGGGGCGCTCCTTCGGGTATCACCGCTCCATGGACCACACCGGCGCCCTCTTCGGGGCCGCGCTGGCCTCCATCCTCATCGCTGCTTTCTCCCTCGGCTACCGTGCCATCTTCGCCCTCGCCTTCATCCCTATCGCCGCCGGTGTCATCCTGCTCGCGTGGGGAGTCAGGGAGAGGAGCGCACCCCGCGCCGCGTGTGGGCCAGGCGATGAAAGGCCAAGGCTGAGCCTGAGCCTCAAGCCCTTCGACCGCCGCTTCAAGTGGCTGCTGCTGGCGGTGTTCGTCTTCACGCTGGGCAACTCCAGCGACGCCTTTCTGCTGCTGCGCGCCCGCCAGGGCGGTGGCTTCGCCCTGGCCCTGCTGCCCGCCCTGTGGGGGGTGCTTCACGTGGTCAAAGCGGCGGTATCCATCCAGGGCGGAGCCCTCTCCGACCGGCTGGGGCGCAAGAAGGTCATCCTCGGGGGCTGGGCGATATACGTCATGTCATACGTTGGGTTCGCGTTCCTGGCCGGGCCGTCATGGATATGGTTTCTCTTCGTGGTCTACGGTTTTTATTACGTCACCGAGGCGGTGCAGAAGGCCTTCGTGGCCGATCTCGTGCCCCCGGAACTCAGGGGAAGGGCTTACGGGATCTTCAACGCCACCATAAGCGTCACCGTGCTGCCGGCCAGCCTGCTCATGGGCCTGCTGTGGGATGCGGTGGGTCCGCGGTACGCCTTCCTGACGGGCGCCGGGCTGGCCCTGGCGGCCATGGCCGTACTGGGACTGGCGGTGCGGGAAGGCCGGGATGCCCTTCCCGTTCGGGGTTGAACGCATCCCCCGGCACCGGCCGCATCCCGGTCCACCGGGAGGAGGGAACGTACCCGTGTATCCCCGCATGGCGCTACGAGAGACGGCGGCCGGCGCGCTCCCTTTCAAGCTTTCCCCGCTTTTCAACGATAATCTAGCAGTGAAAGGCGGTGCTTCTCTGAGTGGAGAGGTGGAGAGGAGAAAAGTTCCCCGGCAAGCCACACTCACCGGAGAAGGGCTCGAGGCGGACGAAGGGATGGCGGCAGGCTTCGTAGAAACGAGATAGAGAGATTCTTCGAGGGGAGAGCGGATATGCCCGATGAACCCGCGCAGCGGGGGAGCCAGGCGGATGGCTCCATCCTGGCTTCTCAGTCCATATCTATCCTGAGCTCCCTGCACGCGGCGATGGTCAACTTCCATCTCTATCCTCCCACCTCCGACATCGTCGAGGGTTCGGTGCAGAGGGCGCTGGAGGAACTGGAACTGGCGTTGTCGGCCTGGGGAAGCATAACCTTCTGCGAATTGGAGGGGAAGTTGCTCATCGGCGAGTTCTTGCTGGACGAGAGGGATCAGTCCCGTCCGAACACCATCGCCTTTCTCAGGGACCTGGCCATGTGGGAGGTGCGCAGCATTACCTTCCAGCGGGGACTCGAGGATGAGGAACTGCGCGTCTTCCTGGAGGTCTTCAGCCGCAAGCGGGCGGACCGCACCCTCGAGGGAAGCTTGAGTTCCTTACTCGAGGAGAGCGGCATCCGGCACATCAAGGTGGACGAGAAGATATACGTCTCCATGAGCAAGGACCAGGAGCTCACCGCCGCGGCGCCCGGCGGAGGCGGAAACGCCATGGACCTCTTGCGCGACGAGGTCTTCGTGCGTTTCCTGGTGGGCAGCGCCCCCACCATGGAGGTCTCGCAGGAAGAGGTGTCGGAGCTCATGTCCGACCCGGAGCGCATAAACGCCGCCTTCACCTCGGTGATGCTGGGCTTCGAGAACTCGGGCGGAGCGGTGGGACCGGACAAAGCGCGCCTCATCAGGGATACCGTCGACCGCATGTACGCCGTGGTGGAGAGGCTTGCGGACGAAGGGCTGAAGGAGACCCTGGGCGAGGAGATAGTGAATATCCTGGCCGCTCTGGAGCCTGAGACCCTGGTCGAGGTGCTTTCCGAGTCGGCGCCGCAGGCGGTGAGAGACCCCCAGATGCGCAAGGAGATCGTCTCCTCGGTGGAAGGGGAAAACGTGCTCAAGCTGGCCGACCAGATCATCGAGAAATACGAAAGCCTTCTCGACGGCCGGGACGGCATGGACCCGCAGGACTACGAGGACATTTCCTCCCTGCTCAACGAGTTGATAGCCGACCTCTACCGCGAGGGTGACCCTGCTTTCCATCCCGAGATAACGCGCCGTTTGCGCGAGTCGGGCCTTCTCCCGAGACTGGCGATGAACCACCCCCAGGCGGGGAGGGAGATGCAGGTCTATACCATCGTCACAGAT
Organism: uncultured Actinomycetota bacterium; assembly: GCA_964592775.1. Lineage (GTDB taxonomy): Bacteria > Actinomycetota > Geothermincolia > Geothermincolales > RBG-13-55-18 > SURF-21. Next base: position 4,425 of record CAZQFX010000115.1, on the reverse strand, counting down.
ATACGCGGCTCGGGTTCCCTGCGGGCGCTGGAGGGATTGAGCGACGAGGAGGTCATAGGCGTAGCGGGCAAACTCCTGGACATGGGGGAGAAGGACATCACGCGCAAGATAATCGCGGTGACCTCGCGCAACCTGGAGAGCGAGAGACCGGACTTCAGGGTGCGCGCCTGCTACTTCCTCAAGCGGATGCACCTCGACTTCAAGGAGCGCGGCCACCGTACCGAGGTCCTCGAGAAGACGGACGATCTCCTGGCCATGCTGGAGCGCGAGCTGGACGGGGAGGTCAAGGCGGGGTTCCTGGACCTGCTCGGGTGCATGGCCAACGACCACTTCACAGAGGGGAGGATGGAGACCTTCGCCCGCGTCTGCGGCGTCCTCGCGGACCTGGCGGAAACGGCCGGCGACGAGAGGATGCGCATGGCCGCGGCGAAAGCGCTCTCGTGCCTGAACCCGTGGGACGTGGGCAGGCCGCTCGCGGATTCCCTCTACGGGGAGGACGAAGAGCTGGGCAAGCTCGCAGCGAGAGTGTTGCCCCACATCGAGGAATCGTTGACCGCCAAGGAGATCGTGGACCGCCTCAAGGGCGAGGACGAGATAAGGATCACCCCCCAACTGGCCGAGGTATGCGTTTCCATAGGGGATCCCGTGCTCACCGATCTCTCGGAGATCCTGGAGAGCAACGCCCGTGAGGAGGTCTACATCAGGGCCATTCGCCTGCTCGAACTCATGCGAGGCAACGCCGCCCTGTCGCTGGTCAGGTCCTTGGAGACCAACCCCCTGCCGGCGGTGAAGGCCCAGGCGGTGCGCTCTATGGCCAAGATGTCTCCCGGCGATCCCAGCCTGCTCCCGCATTTCCTGCAGGCCTTGAACGATGCCGAGCACGAGGTGAGGCGCGAGGCGGCAAGGGGGCTGGGTACCATAGACGATCCCCGCTCGGTGGAAGCGCTGCTGGCCATCGTGCAGGGAAAGGGATTCGGCGGCGGCGATGAACACCCACGCGTGGAGGAGGCGGCATGTTTCGCCCTGGCCCGGCTGGGCCCGGAAAAGGCCATAGGCCCCCTCTCGGACATATTGCGTAAAAAGGTCTTCGCCCTGCGGCGGCGATCCGCCCATCCCCGGACCAAGGCCGCGGCCTGTTACGCCCTGGGGCGGATCGGCGGGCAGGAGGTGGTAGAGCTCATCCGCGGTTACCTCGACGATCCCGATCCCGTGGTTCGCAACGAGGCCCGCAAAGCCATAGGCGAACTGCGCAAGCGCGGCTACGTCGACTGACCGCTTGAACTCCTCGGGGTCAGACCTAAGAAGTTGCAATGCGGACGCTACGGCTCTTGGGGTAAGTCCCTTTCCCCGTCATAACCCGTCATAACGTGCGGGAAGGTATAATGGGAAAATGTACCGGGCGACCATGGTATTACATCGGTCGATCGCAGCCCGAACATCCGTCGATATGGCCCAATGGGAAGGAGGGGATATCTTGTCCGAGGTATTCTTCGCGAACACGCACTGCAGGCCGCACCGCGGCATGGTGCATAAGCTGGGGGAACTCGCGGAAAGAGTAGGGCTCTCGGAGATCGTGGAGCGCAAGGACATGGTGGCCGTCAAGACCCATTTCGGGGAGGCGGGAAGCACCGCTTTCGTGCCCGTCGTTTACCTGCGGCACCTGGTCAGCGCGGTCAAGGAACTGGGAGGCAAGCCCTTCGTGACCGACGCCGGCACGCTGTACGTGGGCAGCAGGTCCAACGCGATAAACCACCTACTGACCGCGTCCGCTCATGGTTTCACTCTGGAGACGCTGGGCGCGCCGGTCATCATCGCGGATGGCTTAAAGGGGCACGATTTCGTGGAGGTAGAAGTTGGCGGAAAGCTCCTGGACAAGGTGAAGATCGCCTCCGCCGCAGTGCATGCCGACGCCCTCATCGCCGTCTCGCATCTCACCGGCCATGAGCTTACGGCCTTCGGAAGCGCCATCAAGAACGTGGGCATGGGGCTGGGCAGCAGGGGTGGCAAGCAGCAGATGCATTCCGACATCAAGCCCGAGGTGAATGAGGCGAGGTGTACCGCGTGCGCCGAATGCATTCGCTGGTGCCCCGCCGGCGCCATCTCACTCGCGGGGAAGGGCAAGGACAAAAAGGCGGTCATCGATCACGACAGATGTATCGGTTGCGGTGAATGCACGGTGATGTGTTTCGAGGGAGCCATTGCCGTCCGTCTCGTCACCGACCTGGGGGTGGCCCAGAGAAAGATAGTGGAATACGCCGCCGGCGCTCTCAAGGGCAAGGAGCGGAAGAGCGCCTTTTTCAACTTCCTTGTGCGTATCAGCCCTGCCTGCGACTGCTGGGACTTCAGCGATGCCCCGGTGGTGGAGGACATCGGGATCCTGGCCAGCCGGGACATCGTGGCCATCGAGCAGGCCAGCCTGGACCTGGTCAACAAGGCCGTCGGCCGCGATCTCTTCGGCGAGATGTTCCCGGCCGCGAACTGGCCTGCCCAACTGGAGTACGCGGAAGAGATGGGGATGGGAAGCCGCGAGTACCAGCTCGTCAGCCTCGATTAGTCTGGGGGTCAGCCATACATGTAGCGCGGCCGCGACACCACCGGTGATGAAAATGCAGGTCTCTATTTTCATAGCGGACCCCTGTCGATCCCGTTCCAGGTCTGACCCCAAGTGGGATTTGACCCCAAGTGGGATTTTAGCGGACCCCTGTCGATCCCGTTCCAGGTCTGACCCCAAGTGGGATTTACTACCAGCAGGTCCAGCCGCCGTCCACGCACAGGGCGGCGCCGGTCATATAGGAGGCGGCGTCCGAGGCCAGATAGACCGCGGCGTAGGCGATCTCGTCCGGCTCCCCGACCCTGCCCATGGGGATATAAGATATTATGCGCTCACCCTCACGCGGATGCTCCAGCAGCTCGTCGGTCATGTCCGTGGTCACGAATCCCGGGCAGAGGGCGTTGACCCTGATGTTGAAAGGCGCCAGCTCCACGGCCATGGTCCTGGTGAGCTGCACCAGCGCTCCCTTGCTCGCGGAGTAGGCGCTGCACTTGTAAAGCGCCACCAACCCCGCCGCGGAGGCGACATTTATTATGCACCCCGCCTCCTGTCTCTTCATCACCGGGATAGCGCGCTGCGAGCAGAGAAAGGCTCCCTTGACGTTGACGTCCATGATGAGGTCGTAGTCCTCCTCCTTCACCCTCTCTACCCGGGTATAAATGGGATTGAGGCCGGCGTTGTTCACCAGGACGTCCAGGTGCCCGTATTCCTCCATGACCGCCGCGACCATGGCCTCGACGTCGGCCGTCCTGCTCACGTCGACGCGCATGCACAGGGCCCTCCGTCCGAGCTTTTCGATCTCCGCCGCGGTAGCGCGAAACTGCTCCTCGGTGCGCGAGAAGACGGCCAGGTCCGCCCCCGCCCTTGCGAAGGCCAGGGCGATGGCCTTGCCGATGCCGCGGCCGGAACCGCTAACCGCCGCCACCTTGCCGCTCAGGTCGAAAGGGTTCTCACCCATACTTGCCTCCTCGTCCGCTCTTCCAGGCCGTCTCCCAAACGTGTTCCGGGTCCTTCTGCTAAAGATGTGGGCGGCAAGAAGGACCGTATTCCATAATTCTAGTGGTAAGGTGACGGTATATCCACATATACGGCATGAAAGACCCGTAAAAGGCATTGACTTGGTAATCCCATCAATATATAGTTAGATTAGTCTAATGGTCTAGTCAGCATGGACCGAAGAAGGTAGGTAAGATGCTAACGGAAAAGATGGAGGAATACCTGGAGGCCCTTTTCAAGCTGAGCCGCGAGGAAGAGACGCTGACACCCACCCGCCTGTCGGAGTACCTCGGGGTCACCCCTCCCACCGTCCTGGACATGCTGCGCCGCCTGGAGTCGGACGGTTTCGTGCGTTACGGGGGACCCGGCAAGGGAGGCGGCAGGGGCAGGGGCGAGGGCCGGGCGAGGCGGGCTATCAGCCTCACCCCCAAGGGCGTGAGGGCGGCGAAGACCCTGGTGAGGCGCCACCGCCTCTCCGAGCGTTTTCTCACCGACGTGCTGGGCCTGGACTGGGAGTCCGCGCACCGCGAAGCCTGCAGGCTCGAACACGTCCTCTCCCCCGAAGTGGAGGAGAGGCTGGCGGAGATGCTGGGCAACCCCGAGACCTGCCCCCACGGGTATCCCATACCGGACGAGAACGGCATCATCAAGGAAGAAGACGAGATCAAGCCGCTCTGCGACCTGCGCGCGGACGAGGGGGGCTGCATCGCCAGGGTGGAGGAGGAAGAACCCCAACTACTGCAATACCTGGCCTCCCTGGGGCTGATGCCCGACGTGGACATCGAGGTCAAGGAAGTCGCTCCCTTCGGGGGCCCCCTGCTGGTGAAAATCGGCGATACCCAGTACGCGCTCGGACGCGAGGTGGCGTCGAAGATCTA
>CAZQFX010000114.1:0-9005 GCA_964592775.1 uncultured Actinomycetota bacterium | reverse complement strand
TCCAGCACCATGTCGGCGGTGATGCCGTCGTGGACGGGGCAGCAGCCCTCCCAGACGATCAGCTCCCTGCCCGTGACCTTCCGCGCGTAGCGTCCCAGGTTTCCGTCGGGGGTGAAGATTATCTCGGGCGCGTCGATGGCCTCTATCACCTGCACCGCGTTCCCCGAGGTGCAGCAGTAGTCGCTCTCGGCTTTCACCGCCGCCGAGGAGTTGACGTAGGTGACCACCGCGGCCCTCGGGAACACCTTCTTCAGGGTTATCAGGCCTTCGGGAGTGATGGTGTCCGCCAGGGGGCATCCGGCGCCCGGCTCCGGTAGAAGAGTCGTCTTGTCCGGGTTGACGATGGCCGAGGTCTCGGCCATGAAGTGGACGCCGCAGAACACGATGACCTCGGCGTCCACTACCGCCGCCTGCCGCGCCAGGCCCAGGGAATCGCCCACGAAGTCCGCCAGGTCCTGTATCTCCGGCCGCTGGTAGTTATGGGCCAGGATGACCGCCCTGCGTTCTTCGCGCAAACGCGCGATGTTCTCGAGGATCTCCCCGCCGGTTTCCGCCGCCATCAGCAGATATCATCCGCCGTGACGTGGTCTTCCACGCGGCCGACCTTGTTGCCGTCGCCGACGTAGACCACGCGCGGCTTCAGGCTGCGCGCCTCCTCCTCGTCCACGATGCTGAAGGAGAAGACGATGACGGTATCGCCCTTATGGATGAGGCGGGCCGCCGCGCCGTTCATGGCGATGGTCCCCGATCCCGGCGGACCGCCGATGACGTAGGTCTCCAACCGGCTGCCGTTGTCTATGTCCACCACCATCACCCGCTCGTAGGGAATGAGGTCGGCGGCTTCCATCAGTTCCCTGTCGATGGTGATGCTCCCCACGTAATGCAGGTCGGCATCGGTCACGACGGCCCTGTGTATCTTGCTCTTGAGCATTATGCGCTGCACGATCCCGTCCGCTTCTCTCCGCTTCTCCGGCTTACCCGCGCGATCCTCGCAACTTATTACTCGACCACTCCCCACAAAAAATATAGCACAACTGATGTCAGCCCTTCACTTCCATGAGCAGGTTGTCGATCAGCCGCGCTCTTCCCACGCGGGCCGCCAGAGCTACGAGCACTTCCCCCCGCAGCTTCTCCACCGGTTGCAAAAGTTCCCAGTCCACGGCCTCCACGTATTCCGGCCTCACCAGGGGCTCCTCCGCGATGAGCTCATGCATGGCCGCGATGACCTTGCCCGCCTCCCGCTCTCCCCGCTCGACCATGTCTTCCGCCAGGCACAGCGAGCGGTGGAGCACGGCCGCGGCCCTCCTCTCCTCCGGTTCCAGGTAGACGTTGCGCGAGCTCATGGCCAGGCCGTCGCTCTCGCGCACGGTCGGACACGCGATAACCTCGATATCGAAGTCGAGATCCCGCGCCATCCTGCGCACGACCTGCACCTGCTGGGCGTCCTTCAGCCCGAAATAGGCACGGTGGGCGGGGACGATGTTGAAGAGCTTGGCCACCACCGTGGCCACGCCGCGGAAGTGGCCGGGGCGCGACGCGCCACACAGGACGTCGGTTATGCCCCCGACCTCGACGTAGGTGTGGCAATGCTCCGGGTACATGTCCTCCGCCCGGGGATGGAAGACGCAGTCAACCCCGGCCGCGGCCGCCATCTCCGCGTCGCGCTCGAGGTCGCGCGGATAATCCTCCAGATCCTCTCCCGGGCCGAACTGGGTGGGGTTGACGAACAGGCTCACCACCACGTAACCGCATTCCTCGCGGGCGGCGCGCATGAGCGACAGGTGCCCGGCATGGAAGTAACCCATGGTCGGCACCAGGCCCACGGTACTTCCCCGGGCCCGCTCCCCGAACACCATCCGCCTTATCTCGTCTATGGAGGTTACGATACGCATCACAGGTAGTGCCCCAGGAGTTCCTCGATCTCCTCGCAGCGGGACCTGCTCACGTCGGCTTCGGCCAGGTCGAGGGCGAACATGGACAGCGATATGTACACCTTCAGGAGTTGCTCTCTCTCCTCGCGCTCCAGGCATTCCAGGTGGCGCCTCAGCACTCCAATATCCCCCCGCGCCACGGGCCCGGTCAGCGCCCTTTCCGTCCCCAGCCTCTTGAGGTTCTCCACCGTTCCCTCGATGAGGGGGAGCAGGGCCTTGAGCGCCTTTTCTCGGTGCATGCCTATCTCCTGGTACACCAGCTCCGCGGCGTGCTCCAGGGCCACCAGCAGGTTGCTCGCCACCACCGCGCCGATGTGGTAAAGGGTTTTGTCCCTCTCGGCGAGCGGCACCGGTTCTCCTCCCAGTTTGCGCACCAGCCCCTCCGCCCATGCCCGGGTGGCGTCGTCGCGGGTGGTCACGGCGAAGACGGAACCCGGGATGTTCTTCATCGCTCCACGCACGTCGGCGAAGGTCTGCAGGGGGTGCACGCTGGCCGTCCTGGCGCCCAGTTGTTCCGCCGGCTCAAGAACGTCCAGCCCCAGGGCCCCGCTCATATGCACGATGCGGTCTCCTCTTTTCACCGCTTGCCCGCTTACCAGCGTGAGGCAGACGTCCGCGATGAGATCGTCGGGCGTGGTGATGATCACCGCGTTGCCCTTCCGGCCGGCCTTCACCACGTCCGAGGTGAGGACCGCGCCCTTTATATGCTTCGCGACCTGCGCGAGGGATTCTTCGCTGCGGGAGGCGACCGCGTTCACTTGCGCTCCCTTGCGTTGCAGGATGCGGCCCACGGCCGTTCCCACCCTGCCGCCTCCGATGATAACGAAGCGGTCGGTCTTCTCAGCCATGCCATTCCTCCTTGTCGAACCGGAAGGCCACCCGCGGCTCTTCCCGGCCTCCCCGCGCGAAATGCCGGCGCGCCTCCCCCCTCCCCGGCAACATGACGCGCGGCCGCAGCTCCAGCAGCGGGACCATCACGAAGTCCCGCTCCAACATGCGCGGGTGCGGGACGACGAGGTCGTCTTCCCTTAACTCTAAGTCGTCGTAGAGGAGTATGTCCACGTCGATGACGCGGGGGCCCCACCTCTCCCCCCGCACCCTGCCCAGTTCCTCCTCCACCTCCCTGCTGGCGGCCAGCGTGCCTCGCGGATCGCGGGTGGTGGAGACCAGGGTGACGAGGTTGAGGAAATCGGGCTGCTCCGGCACGCCCCAGGGCCTGGTCTCGTAGACCGCTGACACCTCCAGGACCTCGACGCCTTCCATGCCGTCCAGGAGACGCAGGGCGGCGAGCAGGTTGCCGCGCCGGTCGCCGAGGTTGCTCCCCAGGCCCAGGAAGACCAGGTGTTCCCGCTTATCGCCCATCTCGACCGAAGACCATCTCCACCGCCACATCCAGAACCTCGCCATGCAGGGGGGCCCGCGGCTTGTGTACCCTCACCAGCAGGGCCGAGGCCGGCGTCGTGTTCATGACGTGTTCCCCGATGCGGGATGCAAGGGTCTCGATGAGGTCGTGCCTCTCCCGCGTGGCGAGCTCGTATACCTCGGAGGCCAGGCGGCCGTAATCGACGGCCTCGGCTAGGTCGTCCGCCGCTACGGCCTTGCCGGCATCGTATTCCAGCTCGATGTCGATAAGGAACTCCTGGCCCAGCTCTTTTTCCTCCGCGGTGCATCCATGGTGGGCGAAGGCCTCGATGCCGGAGACGATTATCTTCGCGGTGGCGTCCATGTTAATTCTCTCTGATAGTGGCGGTGATGAGGACGTCGGTCGGCTCTAGGGCGTCGACCACGTCCATGCCCGACAGCACCTTTCCGAATACGCTGAAATAAGGATCCAGGTCTGTTCTGTCTGATTTGAGGATAAAGAAATCCGTCCTGGCGGAATTGGCCATATACTGGCCTGTCTGGGGATTGCTCGGTTTCGCGAATGATATGGCGCCCCTCGTTGCGGATATCCCTATCTCATCCATCACCACCCCGACATCCTGGTCCTTCGTCACGGCTTCCTGCAGCTTCGCCTGGTCCGGCTCCGCGCCCTGCGACTCCGCTACCAGGGACTGATAATGGCTGCCGGTCTGGACCACGAAGTCCTCCACGCGGTACCAGAGGAGGCCGTCGTAGAACCCCCGCCTCACCAGGGGCGTTTGGTCGCCATAGAGCCCGACGACTATCTCGCCCTTGCCGGTCTCCAGGACCATCTCCGAGGTGACCTTTGGTTCCTTCGCCTTTTTCTCCTCCTCCTTCTTCATGTAGTTGACCAGGAGGACCAGGCCCACGGTCACCGCGATGGTCACGAGGACGGCGGTGACGACGATCACCCTGCGCCATATGTCCCTCCGCTCCTCCTGCTGGCGTTTCTCCAGCTCCTCCTTGCGCTGCTGCTTCAACTTCTGCGCTCTACCCAACTCGCCACTCTCCTTTTCCCTTGCCCGCGATGGCGTCGGCCACCCGGGCGACGCGCACCATCTCCCTGACATCGTGCACGCGTATGATATCCGCGCCTTTCGCTATCCCCAGCGCCACGCTCGCCGCGGTGCCCTCGACCCTTTCATCCTCGGGCAGGCCGAGGATCCTCCCGATGAAGCTCTTGCGCGAGGCGCCGAGCAGGAGCGGATACCCCAGGGAGGTGAACTCGTTCAGCCGGCGGACGATCTCCAGGTTGTGCTCGACCGTCTTCCCGAACCCGACACCGGGGTCCACCATGATGTTGCGCGGATCGACCCCTGCGGCCACGGCCGCGTCGGCGCGCTCCCGCAGGAACGCGGAGATCTCCCCGATGACGTCGCCGTAGCGTGGATCGGCCTGCATGTCCTTGGGCATGCCCAGCATGTGCATGAGGCAGACGGGGACCCCCTCGTCCGCCACCAGGGGGAGCATCTCCGCATCCAGGCGCATGGCGCTGACCTCGTTGACCATGGCGCATCCCGCCCGCAGGGCCCGGTGCGCCACCTCCGCCTTGGTGGTATCGATGGACACGGGCACGCCGGCGCGGTCCACGACCTCCTCCAGGACCGGCATCACCCGCCTCAGCTCCTCGTCCAGGGTGATGAAGTCCGAGCCGGGGCGGGTCGATTCGCCGCCTATATCCAGGATATCCGCTCCCTCTTCCTCCAGGCGCAGGGCGTGCTCCACGGCGGCGCGAGCATCGAAGAAGCGGCCGCCGTCCGAGAAGGAGTCCGGCGTTACGTTCACCACCCCCATGACCAGGGTACGCTCGCCCAGGTCGTATTCCCTTCCCCCCAGGCGCAACATGCGGCTTTCCTGGGTGAAGCAGGGGCGGAGGACCTGCTCCAGTTCGGCCGCCAGCGCCTTGAGGCCGAAGGGTTGCCTCTTCAGCTTGGAGATCAAAAGCTTGTAATGCTTGAGGTTTCCCGAGATGACCGCGGAGACTTTCATGCCCCCGTAATCGAAGACCTCGCGCGGCAGCGACACCTCCCCTCCTATGGAGAGCATGTTCTGCTTGAGGATGTTGGCGGCCTTGGTGTCCACGTTATCCACCCGCACGGCGCGGTTTACCATCTTGGGGGCCATGATGGCCCTGCCCTGCTCGCTGGGCTTCAACTCGTCCAGGCGCGCGTAGGCATCTCCCAGGTCGCCGACGCCGAGAAGACGGGGGTTGAAGCGCATACCGGGTACTCAGCCCCTCTGCCGGATGAGGGACATGGCTTCCGCCCGGGAGGCCGCGTTGGTGTGGAAGGTCCCCCTTACCGCGGAGGTGATGGTGAGGGCCCCGGGCTTCTTCACCCCGCGCATGGACATGCACAGGTGCTCCGCCTCGATGACCACCAGCACCCCGCGCGGCTGCAACGCCCTGACCAGGGTGTCGGCGATATCGGTGGTCAGCCTCTCCTGTACCTGCAGCCGCTTGCAGAGCACGTCGACCACGCGGGCCAGCTTGCTGATGCCGGTTATCTGGCCGTCGGCACCGGGGATGTAGGCCACGTGCGCCCTGCCCAGAAAGGGCATGAGGTGATGCTCGCAGATGGAGTAGAGGGGGATGTCCTTGACCACGATCATCTCCTCGTGCTCCTCCATGAATATGGCTTGGATGATGCTCGGGGGGTCTATGCCCATGCCGCTCAGGATCTCCTCGTACATCTTAGCCACCCGTTCCGGCGTTCCCCTGAGGCCCTCCCGCTCGAGATCCTCTCCTGCCCCCTCGAGGATCAACCGCACCCCCTGGGCTATCTTCTCTTTGTCCACTTCCTTCCTCCTTCACGGTTTTCCCGCATATTATATCGCAACAGGGTCAGCCCCGGACATTGGACGGCTACTGCTGGATGGGGTAAGTCAAACGGATACTTATGACCACACGGGCACCCGTGGAGAGCGGCGCTCCCATATGGTGCCTTGTCTATGTATGCAGTTCCACCATGCAAATCCGACGGGAGACCCTATTCGGGTTGGGGCAGGGGCCTCCCCTTGATGCGGGTGGGGGCGCGCACTTCCTCCTGCTGCTTTTCGGGGCTTTGCTTTCCCTTGGCGGCCATGCGCGGCTCGGATGCCGCCTCGGCTTTCTTTCCCTCCAGGAGGGCGAGAAGTTCATTTTTCTCCAGCGTCTCACGCTCGATAAGGGTCCTGGCGATGGTATCCAGTTTTTCCCTGCTGCTTTCCAGGATACCCCTGGCGCGTTCGTAGGCCTCGTCCACCAGCCGCCTTACCTCCTGGTCGATCTCGTAGGCGATCCGGTCGCTGTAGTCCTGGTGCGTGTAGAGGTCGCGGCCGAGGAAGACCTCGCCCTGCTTCTGCCCCAGGGTGAGCGGGCCCAGCTTCTCGCTCATCCCGAACTCGCACACCATCTTGCGCGCCAGCTTGGTGGCCTTCTCTATATCGTTCTGGTCGCCGGTGGTGAGCTCGGAGAAGATCAACTCCTCCGCCACCCTTCCTCCCAGGAGCATGGCCAGTTCATCCACCAGTTCGCTCTTGGTGACCAGGTACTTGTCCTCCGTGGGCAGGGTGAGGGTATAACCGAGGGCTTGGCCGCGGGGGATGATGGAGATCTTGTGCACGGGGTCGGCGTTGGGCAGTTCGTGGGCCACCAGGGCGTGGCCGGTCTCGTGGTAGGCGATGATCTCCTTCTCCTTCTCGCTGATGAGGCGGGTGCGGCGCTCCGGCCCCGCTATCACGCGGTCGATGGCCTCCTCCATCTCCTCCATATCCAGCTTCTTCTTGCTGTGCCGCGCGGAGAGGAGGGCGGCCTCGTTGACCAGGTTGGCCAGGTCGGCGCCAGTGAAGCCGGGAGTGCGCCGCGCCAGGACCTCCAGGTCCACGTCGTCCGCCAGCGGCTTCTCCCGCGTATGCACCTTGAGGATGTCCGTGCGCCCGTTGAGATCCGGGCGGTCCACAACGATCTGGCGGTCGAAGCGCCCCGGCCTCAAGAGGGCGGGATCCAGGATATCGGGCCGGTTGGTGGCGGCGATGAGGATGACCCCCGTCTTCATGTCGAAGCCGTCCATCTCCACCAGGAGCTGGTTGAGGGTCTGCTCGCGCTCGTCGTGGCCGCCGCCCAGCCCCGCCCCGCGGTGGCGGCCCACGGCGTCGATCTCGTCCATGAAGATGATGGCCGGGGCGGAGGCCTTGGCCTGCTCGAAGAGATCGCGCACGCGCGAGGCGCCCACGCCGACGAACATCTCCACGAAGTCGGAGCCGGAGATGGAGAAGAACGGCACGCCCGCCTCGCCGGCCACCGCCCGGGCGAGGAGGGTCTTGCCCGTTCCCGGGGGGCCCATGAGGAGGACGCCCTTCGGGATGCGCCCGCCGAGCCGGGTGAACTTCTTCGGCTCCTTCAGGAAGGCGATGATCTCCTCGAGCTCGTCCTTCGACTCGTCGATGCCGGCGACGTCGGCGAAGGTGATCTTGTTGTGGTGCTCGGTCATGAGCTTCGCGCGCGACTTCCCGAAGCTCATCGCCTTGCCGCCGCCCGACTGGAGCTGGCGCATGAAGAAGAAGAACAGGAGGAAGAGGAGGACGAGCGGGAAGTACTGGAGGAGGACCGTGACCCAGAGCGAGGCCTGCTCCGGCTTCTGGAAGCTGAGGGTGACCCCCTTCTCGCGGAGCTTCTCGGCGATCGTCGCGGAGGCGTCGATGGGGCCGGTGGTGCGGAAGAGCGTGTTGTCCTTCAGCGTCCCCTCGTAGTCGAGCTCCTTGACCGTGACCTCGCGGACGTCTCCCGCCTCGACCCTGGCCATGAACTGCGACCAGTTGAGCGCGTCTCGCCTCGGCTCGCGGCCCGAGTCCCAGGCCTGGTACGCCGCGACGACCATCACGATGAGGAAGACCCAGATGAGCAGGGACTTGTATTTCTGTTGCAAGGCTCTCGTTCCCTTCCGCGGTGGCCCGCGTCCGTGGGAGACGGGGCCCGGTGTACCGGTTCGCGCCCGGAGGCCGAAGCCCCGGCGAACCGACCTTATAACAGCCCTTTGCCCCTTTTGCAGTCCGCCGGGGGCTCCCGCCTCTCCGTGACGACGAGCCCGGCGCCGGCCGGGCCGAGGCCCGCGGCCACGGCCGGGAGCCCGGCCAGCGCGAGCACCTCCGAGCCGTCCGCGAGCAGCAGGAGCCGCTCCCGCGCCTCGCGGGGCACCTTGCGGTCGATGAGCCAGTCCTTCAGCTTCTTCGAGCCCCGCCCTCCCTCCGGACGGAACCGGTCCCCCGGCCGGCGGGTCCGCAGGAGGAGGGGCCACGGGAGGTCCTGGGGCCGGGCCGCAGCGACCTCCACCGTGACCTCGAGCGCGGGGAGCCGGTAGCTGCCGGGGGCGGGGACCCGGACCTCGACGACCGGCGGGGGGACCTCCCCCTGCCGGGGAACGATCTCCAGCCGCCCGTACCGGCAGCGCGCGTCGAGGCCCCCGGGCAGGGCCGCCCTCCCGGGCCCGGGGCGCCGGGCGAGCGCGAGGACGGCCTCCACGTGCTTCGCCTCGAGCGCGCCCCCGCCCGAGGCATCGTGAAAACTCAGCGCGCCCCCGCCGTGCAGCGCCGCAAGCGCGCGCACCATGGACAGCCCCAGTCCCGTTCCGCCCGCGATTGCCCCGCTGCCGCCCTGTTCGTACGGGTTGCCCAGACGCGCTTTTTCCTCGTCCG
>CAZQFX010000113.1:0-9076 GCA_964592775.1 uncultured Actinomycetota bacterium | reverse complement strand
CTCGCCCGGGTGGAAGGCTTCGTCAAGCACGCCGAGGCCATGCGCAAGAGGATCCGCTAGCCTGGATTCCCACGTATTAGAACCATTCTAACAAGGGTACCGTAAACGGGCTGCCTGCCGGCGAGGAATTCCTCTGCCACGTTAACTTTGCTCATCACCTACGAACTGTTATCCACTGTTACAACGAATCAGTAAGTGAATCAAATCCTCCAGCCTCTACCGCCTCCTGGGAGAGCGGGTGGGGGAGGGATATGAGCGGGCCGGGTCCCGGCACATCTTCAGGGACCTGGTGGAGTCCGCCGCCCATGTCGCCATCACCGCGGATGAGATAGGCGTCAGATTCAACAAACGCGCCCACAATCCGTTGCTCATCGCCGCCGGTTTCGCCGATGAGAAAGGGCCTGTTCCGTGGCTTGGCGGCAAGACCTTGCGGCTTCTCTTCGGATAGGCGATAGTGGATAATGCCTGGGGATATCCGTACGTGGCGTCAACTCAAATAACTAACGTGGGAATCCAGGCTAGGGTCAGACCCAAAGGGCTTCGTTCCTGCCGCATTGCACTGTCCTCACGGCAACTTTTGACAGGCTGGCCCCAAAGGCTGCATGCATAAATCCGAAACGCATGTATGGCCTTGATATGTGCTAATCTTATGAACATGAGAAAGGCGGTAGTGCAGAGAAAGACCAGGGAAACGGATATCCTCCTGGAGATCGCGCTCGACGGCGGAGGAGATGCGGAGGTCTCCACGGGCATCGGTTTCTTCGACCACATGCTCACCCTGCTCTCCCACCATGCGGGCTTCGACCTGAAGCTCGAGGCGAAGGGGGACCTGGAGGTGGACCAGCACCATACCGTGGAGGACGTAGGCATCTGCCTGGGCGGAGCCCTGCGGGAAGCCCTGGGTGACAAGAAAGGCGTCGCCAGGTACGGGTGGGCGCTCCTGCCCATGGACGAAGCCCTGTGCCTGGTCGCGCTGGACCTCTCGGGAAGACCTCATCTGTCTTACGAGGTGGAGTTGCCCATGAAGCTCATATCGGACTTCGACCCCGCCTGCGCGAGGGCGTTCCTGCAGGCGCTCGCGAACGGGGCCGGCCTTACCCTGCACGTGAGGAGCATGTGCGGGGACAATCCCCATCATGTCCTGGAGGCCGTTTTCAAGGGGGTAGGAAGGTCGTTACGCGCGGCGGTCAGCCGAAAGGCGGCCTCCCGCGACATACCTTCCACCAAGGGAATCCTGTAGAGAGGTCTTGGAGAACACCCTATGATCGTGATCGTTGATTATGGCATGGGCAACCTGCGCAGCGTCGAAAAAGCCTTCGCTTTCCTGGGGCACGACGTGTCGGTCAGCAACGGACCTTCCGGCCTCGAGGCGGCCAGCGGTATCGTGCTGCCCGGCGTCGGCGCTTTCGGCGACGCCATGCACGAACTGGAGAGCAGAGGCCTGGTGGACCCCCTGCGCGCGGCAATAGAAGCCGGGGTCCCTTTCCTCGGCATCTGCCTCGGCTACCAGCTTCTCTTCGATGACAGCGAAGAGAGCCCCGGCGTCGCCGGCCTCTCCATACTGCCGGGAAAGGTCGTGAAGTTCCCCCCGGACGTGAAGGTTCCCCACATAGGGTGGAACGACGTGCGCTGCGCGCGTGCGCATCCCGTGCTCGCTGGAGTGGCGGAGGGGTCGTTCTTCTACTTCGTGCATTCGTACTACGTCGTGCCCGGTGAGAGCGGGGACGGGTTGACGGTTACCGGTTACTGTATCGATTTCGCCTCGGGGGCGGCACGCGGCAACCTGGTGGCGTTCCAGTTCCATCCGGAGAAGAGTTCATCCTCCGGCATGCGCATCCTGGACAACTTCGCGCGTATTTGCGGATGAGGGGTGACGGCATGTTCCGCATCTATCCCGCGGTCGACATAAGAGGGGGCCGCTGCGTGCGCCTCTACCAGGGTGATATGGACCGGGAGACGGTATTCTCCGAGCATCCCTGGGAGGTGGCGCTGGCGTGGCAGCGCAAGGGCGCCTCGTACCTGCACGTCGTCGATCTGGACGGCGCCGCCACCGGCGCCCCGGCGAACCTCGATGCCGTGAGGGAGATCATCACGCGCGTGGAGGTCCCCGTGCAGTTGGGAGGGGGCGTGCGTACGGGCGATGACGTCGAACTCCTGCTATCGCTGGGAATCGCAAGGGCCGTCATCGGCACCCGGGCACTCGAGGAGCCCGGGTTCGCCGCGGAGATGCTGGGGGCGTTCGGCGCGCGGGTGATCGTGAGCGTGGACACCAGGGCAGGCGAGATTGCGACGGAAGGGTGGAAAAAGAGATGCGGGCGTTCCCTGCAAGAGGCGCTGGCGCATCTTGCGCGTTGCGGCGCTGAACGCATCATCCACACCGATATCATGCGCGACGGGACCCTGGGAGGATATGATACGGGAGCGCTCGCGCCGGTGTTGGGCCGGGGGTTGAAGGTCATCGCCGCCGGCGGCATAACCACCCTGGACGACGTGCGCGCACTCAAGGGACTGGCGGACAGGGGAATCGAGGGTGCCGTTGTAGGCAGGGCGATCTACAGCGGGGACCTCGACTTGGCCGGGGCCCTGGCGCTGGAGGAGGCATGAGCGGATCTTCATACGCGGTACTTGCGCGCCGGGGGACCCGGAAGGCGAACCGCGGCGATCAGTATACGGTTGCCGGAACCGTGTTCCCATGGGCGGGGTGCCGGCCGTAAGGAGTTGAGGAGCATGCATACCAAGCGCATTATACCCTGCCTCGACGTGGACAAGGGACGCGTGGTGAAAGGGATAAACTTCGTCTCCCTGCGCGACGCCGGCGACCCGGTGGAGATGGCGGCGGTCTACGACCAAGAGGGGGCCGACGAACTGGTATTCCTGGACATCACCGCTTCCCACGAGGAACGCGACCTCGTCTTCGATATGGCGTCCAGGGTGGCGGAGAAGGTCTTCATCCCTTTCACGGTGGGAGGCGGCCTGCGCAACGAGGGCGATATCCGCCACATACTGGCGACGGGAGCTGACAAGGTGTCGCTCAATACGGCGGCGGTCAGGGAACCAGGGCTAATCGCTTCCGCCTCGCGCAGGTTCGGCGCGCAGTGCGTAGTGTTGGCCGTGGACGCGAAATCGAGGGGACGCGGCGCCTGGGAGGTATACGTCAACGGCGGCAGGACACCGACCGGCATGGACGCGGTGGAGTGGGTGCGGCGCGCCGAGTCGCTGGGAGCGGGCGAGATCTTGCTCACCAGCATGGACCGGGACGGCACGAAAGACGGCTACGACCTCGAACTCACGCGGGCCGTGGCGGAAGCGGTGAACCTGCCGGTGATAGCCTCCGGTGGGGCGGGAAACCTCGACCACCTGGCGGAGGCCATCCTGAGATCCGGGGCCGACGCCGTTCTTGCGGCCTCCATCTTCCACTACGGCGAATACAGCATCCGCGAGGCCAAGGAGTTCCTGCGGCGGAAGGGGATACCCGTGCGCGTCTGAGCGCGGGACAGTGGACATCAGAACAGGCAATATGGTAGAAATATCTCCTGTGGCAGAGTTTTGCGAGGGATTGCCGGAAACTCTGCGGGTAAATGTAGGCCCAAGGAAAGCAAGGGGGTAGTTTAGTTTGCGAGCGATGAAAACATCGGTGTTGATCGGGGTCGCGGCGTTCCTCTTTTTCGGCCTGCTCCTGCTGCCGGGTTGCGGAAAGGAGGAGGCCGGGACCAAGGAGCCCATCAAGATCGGGGTGGTGCTCTCGGAGAGCGGGGCGAACGAGCCCCTGGGCAAGCCGGAGGCCAATGCCATCCGACTCTTCGTGAAGAGGTTGAACGACGCGGGAGGCATCGACGGGCATGTGGTCGAAGTGATCATCAAGGATGACCAGAGCGACCCCGCCAAGGCACAGCAGGCGGTCGTGGAGCTGCTGCAACAGGAGGACGTGGTGGCGATCATCGGTTCCAGCGGCACCGGAACCACCATCTCCATGAAGCAGGAGACGTCCAAGGCCGAGGTGCCCCAGGTATGCATGGCGGCGGGCGCCAACATCACGGAAGGCGACATCACCTGGATATTCCGCACCCCTCCCACCGCCACCGAGGCGGGAAAGAAGGCGCTGGAGCACATCTCCGATAAGCTCGGGGTGAAGAAGGTCGCGCTACTCTACGATACCAACCCCTTCGGCACCGACGGCAAGAGCGTAATCGAGGCGGAGGCGGCGGGATTTGGCCTGGAAGTGGTGGTATCGGTAGGTTACGTGACGGACGAGTCGGAGGAGGGGATGGACACCCACCTCACGAACATCATGACCGCAAAACCGGAAGCTGTGGTGGTGTGGGGCACAAACCCGGGTCCGGCCAAGATCGTCAAGCGTATGCGGGACAAGGGCATCGACCTTCCCTACGTGGGCAGCCACGGCATCGCCAACCAGGCCTTCATCGAGCTGGCGGGCGCCGCCGCCAACGGCGTGGTCTTCCCGGCGGGGAAGATGCTCATCTACGATAAGGTGCTCGAGCCGGGCAGCGAGGAGTACGAGTTCATCAAGGACTTCGCGGAGGCCTATTTCGAGGAATACGGCTCGCAGATAAACACCTTCGCGGGACACGGCTGGGACGCCATCCTGATCGTCACGGAGGCGCTTAAGCGCGCGGGCGCGGCGGCAACGCCGGCGGAGCTGCGCGACGAGATCGAGGCCACGGAAGGGCTGGTGGGAACGGCCGGTATCTTCACCTACACGGCGGAGGACCATAACGGCCTGACCCCCGACGACCTGACCATGGTGGAGATCGTGAACTCCAAGTGGGAGCCCGCGGCGGAATAACGGGACAAACCGGCGGACGGGAGGAGGAGGCTGGAACTCCCTCCGGCCTCCTCCTTTATGTTTCGGCGCGAGGTGAAAGCCGCTGAGCTCGATACTTGATTTCCTGGGGAACTGCCCGCAGTACATCGCCAACGGGCTGGCCAACGGATGCATCTACATCCTGGTGGCGATGGGGTTCAACATCATCTTCAACTCCTCCGGAATCATCAACTTTGCCCAGGGCGAATTCTGCATGTTCGGGGGCCTCTTCGCCTTCACCTTCGCGGTGATCCTGGGACTGCCCCTGCCCCTGGCCATCGTCCTCGCCATCCTGGCCACCGCCCTCATCGGGGGGATCATGGAGAGGCTGATCATCTATCCCCTGCGCAAAGCGAGCATCATCACCGCAATCATCGCCACCGTGGGGGCCTCGATATTCTTCAAGTTCCTGGGGCGCCCCTTCTGGCCTAAGGAGGCCTACAAGGTACCGGAGTTCACCGTGGGCAATTTCTCGCTTCCCGGCGCCACGGTAGCCCGCCAGTTCCTGTGGGTGCTGGGCCTCACGGTGGTGAGCGTACTGCTGGTGTACCTGTTCTTCAACCGCACGCGGGCGGGCAAGGCCATGCGCGCATGCTCGATCAACCGCCAGGCGGCCAGCCTGGTGGGGATCAACGTATCGCGCATGTCCCTCTATTCCTTCATGCTGGCGGCGGCGCTGGGTGGCGTGGCGGGATTGATCAACGCCCCCTATGCCAGTTACGGCATCGGCCTCTTCCTGGGCATTAAGGGATTCACCGCCGCGGTGGTGGGGGGATTGGGGAATACCTTCGGAGCCGTGACGGGCGGGCTCGTGCTCGGGCTGCTGGAGGAACTCATCCCGGGATTCCTGACCATCGTCCTCGGCATATCGACCGGGTACAGGGAGGCGGTCGCCGCGATATTGCTTATCATGGTGCTGCTGCTCAAACCCCAGGGGATACTGGGCAAAGGCGTCGTAGAGAAGGTATGAGATGGACGAAAGAAGGCCGGGCGGCGATAGACGGGGAGGGATGATCCCCGGGTGGGCCGTCGCCGCCTGGAACAAATCGCTCGCTTCCATAGTCCGTCACCGTGCCATGCTCGTCTTCTCCGCCATCGTATTGACCCTGCCTGTGTGGATAGAGAAGCTTGAAAAGCCGCTGGATATACCATTCCTCCTGACTCTGCGCCTGGTGGGCGTGTATACGGTGGCGGCGGTCGGATTGAACCTGCTTATGGGTTATGCCGGACAGGTCTCCCTCGGCCAGGGAGCCTTTTTCGGCATCGGCGCCTACACCTCCGCCCTGCTCGCGGTGAAAGCCGGTTTCCCCGTATGGCTGGGTATCCTCGCCGCCATTGCGGTTTCCGCCCTTTTCGGACTGCTGGTAGCGCCGGTGCTGCGTCTCAGGGGGCACTACCTGGCCATGGCCACGTTGGGCCTGGGGATCATCGTCTTCGTCTTCATGCGCGAACTAACCTTCCTCACGGGAGGGAACGACGGTGTGCGCAGCATCCCGGACTTGGCCATCCCGTTCGCCGATCTGACCACCATGAAGAGCGAATACTATTTCGTCTGGATAGTCGCCATCATCGTCCTCGCCCTCTGCGCCAATCTGGTCCGTTCGCGCATAGGGAGAGCCCTGCAGGCACTGCACCAGTCGGAGGTGGCGGCGGAGGCCATGGGGGTGAACGTCTCGGGCCAGAAGATACGTGTATTCGTACTCTCGGCCGCCCTGGGCGGGCTGGCGGGCGGGATCTTCGCCCATATACAGGGGTACATCGACCCCAACCTCTTCTTCATAACCCTGTCCATCTCGCTGCTGACCATGGTGGTGATCGGGGGCATGGAGAGCATCTGGGGGGCGGTCGCCGGCGCCACGGTCATCGCCTTCCTGCCCAAGGTGGTGGAGGCCGTCCCCAAGTGGGTGGGGGACGGCCCGAAATGGCTGGAGAGATACAGCAACTACGAGGGCATCGTCTTCGGTTTGATGCTCGTCCTCGCCATGATATTCATGCCCTCGGGGATCACCAAGGGGCTGTCCGACATGGTGCGCTACCGGCGCAGCCCCTTCGTGAACCCTTTCCGCAGGAAGGCGGTGGAGTAGATGGAGATGCCGGCCCGCGCAGGCCAGGCGGAGAACGGAGCGCTCCTCTCGGCAAGCGGCCTGACCAAGACCTTCGGGGGCCTTGCGGCGGTCAAGGACGTTTCCTTTCGACTTGCGGCCGGGACCATCAAGGCCATAATCGGGCCCAATGGAGCGGGGAAGACCACCCTATACGACCTTCTCACGGGAATATACCTGCCAAACGCGGGAGAAGTGCTTTTCCAGGGCAGGGAGATCATCGGCATGCCCACCCACGAGATAACCGCCATGGGCATGGCCAGGACCTTCCAGACCGTCCGCCTCTTTGCGCGCATGACGGTGATGGAGAACGTGATGGTCGGCCTGCACCACCACACCCGGGCGGGCATGGTGAGGTCGGCGCTGCGGCTTCCATCGGCCCTGCGCGAGGAAGCCTGGATGCGGCAGGAGTCGCTGCGCTGCCTGGATATCATGGGGCTGGAGATGCAGGCGGACAGCCTGGCGGGTTCCCTGCCCTTCGGCCAGCAGCGGCTGCTTGAGACAGCAAGGGCTCTGGCAACCAAACCGAAGGTCATGCTCCTCGACGAACCGGCGTCCGGCCTGAACGCCTACGAGACCAGGGAACTGGGGAATATAATATACCGTATACGGGACATGGGCGTAACGGTGATACTGGTGGAGCACGACATGGGCCTGGTGATGCGCGTCTCCGACGAAGTGCTGGTGCTGGACCACGGGGAAATAATCGCCGAGGGCTCCCCCGAAGAGGTCCGCGCGGACCCCAAGGTCATAGAGGCGTACCTCGGCTCGGAACTGGACTGAAGGTGTAAGGTGGATATAGTGGCTTTCGACCGCCCGGGGGGGTTGCGATCTTGCTCGAGATAAAGAACCTGTCGGCGTTCTACGGAAACATCGAGGCCCTGCGGGCCATAGACATCTGGGCCAGGGCGGGCTGCATAACCACCATCATCGGCGCCAACGGGGCCGGCAAGACCACCCTGCTGCGCGCGGTATCCGGGCTCATACCCACCCGCTACGGCGAGATCCGCTACGTCGGGCAGAACATCACCAACATGGAGCCGTACCGGATCGTGAAGATGGGCATCTCCCACGTGCCGGAAGGACGCCAGGTGTTCGCGTCCATGAGCGTGGAGGAGAACCTGGTGCTGGGCGCGTACCTGCGTAACCGACGCGGGCGCGGCATGGAGATACGCGGCGACCTCTCCTTCGTCTACGACGTGTTCCCTGCGCTTAGTGAGAGAAGGGGCCAGACCGCGGGGACCCTGTCGGGAGGGGAACAGCAGATGCTTGCCATCGGCAGGGCCCTCATGGCCAAGCCCCGATTGCTCATGCTGGACGAGCCGTCCATGGGCCTCGCGCCCCTGGTCATAAGGGACATCTTCACCTGCCTCAGGCGCCTGCACGAGGAGGGATTGGCCATACTGCTGGTGGAGCAGGACGCGCAGATAGCCCTGAGCGTCTCGGACTACGGTTACGTCATGCGCGCGGGGAAGGTCCGCCTGGAAGGGGAAGCCGACGAGCTGCTGCAGAGTGAGGAGATAAAGCGCATCTACCTCGGCGAAGAGCAAGCGGGGGGGAGAGGGCAGTGAAACTTGCATACGACGAGAACGGGCTGATACCGGCCATCATCCAGGACTGCGAGAGCGGAGAGGTGCTCATGCTGGGATACATGAACGAGGAGTCGCTGCGGCGCACCCTTGAGAGCGGCCGCACCTGGTTCTGGAGCCGGAGCCGTCAGGAGTTCTGGTGCAAGGGAGAGACTTCCGGTAACCGCCAGTACGTGAGGGAGATGCGCTACGACTGCGACGGGGACGCCCTGGTCGTCAAGGTCCTGCAGGTAGGCCCGGCCTGCCACACGGGAGAGAGGTCCTGCTTCTACAGGGAGGTCGGAGGAGCGCGTACGGACCTCGAGCCCGAGCGGTAAGCCATTGTCCCGCAAACAGCATCGCAGGAGGGCTCCGAAAACGTATCTGCAGACGGCTCTGGAAAACGTCATCATGTGACGGCTGCGAAAATCGCCATCGCGAAGGCGTAACTTCTCGGGGACAGCGAAACATCATGGCGAGGAACGAAGTGAGGAAGCAACCATGGAAGGCCCGCTGCTCCACTTGGTACTCCGGTCCGTAAATACGCTCGCATTCGACCGCCGCTGCATCCCCGCCCGCTGTGT
>CAZQFX010000112.1:0-9376 GCA_964592775.1 uncultured Actinomycetota bacterium | reverse complement strand
AACAAGGTACGATCCACGACCCTGCCGCCGGGGCGGAGGACTACGGGCATATCCCGGGAGGTGGCATGATGGCTTCACCGTATACCATGGAAAGGGATCTCGGCGACGCGGTGCGCGTAAGCTGGCTGGGTCACGCGATGTTCCTGCTGGAGGACGGGAGCGGACACCGTTTGGTTACGGACCCGTACGGCGACTACGTGGGCTATCCGCTTCCCGAAGTGGAGGCCGGCATCGTGCTGGTGAGCCACGATCATGACGACCATGCCAACGTATCCCTGGTGAAGGGGAGCCCCACGGTGGTGCGCGACCTGGCTCCGCGGGAGATCGACGGGGTACGGATAGCCGGCTTCCACACCTACCATGACGCGAAGGGAGGGGCGGAACGCGGGCGGAACATCGTCTTCCGGTGGGAGATGCAGGGCCTGACTTTCGCGCATCTGGGGGACCTCGGCCATCTTCTCGACGCGGACGTGGCGAACGAGCTCAGGGGAGCCGACGTCCTTTTCGTACCCGTGGGCGGCTTCTTCACCGTCGAGCCCGACGGCGCCGCGCAGGTAGTCGGCACGCTCGAACCCCGCATCGCCATACCCATGCACTTCCGCAACGCCGCCTGCGGCTTCCCCATCGAGAGCGAGGAGCCGTTCGTTTCCCATTTCTCCAACGTGGAACGCTCGGGCAAGGCGCCGGTGTACCTCTCCGCCGCCGACCTTCCTTCACAGACCCTTATCCTGGTCATGGATTACCTCGCCTGAGGCATATCCCCCTGAGGTCGCGAGCATGAGAGCGGTGATCATGGCGGGTGGGCAGGGGGCACGCCTTCGCCCGCTCACCAGTAATCAGCCCAAGCCCATGCTTCCGGTGGTCAACCATCCCATGATGGAACACATAGTGAAACTGCTCGCCCGGAGCGGTTTCCATGATATGGTCGTGACCTTGCAGTTCCTACCCTCCCTCATCAGCAATTACTTCGGGGACGGCAGCGAATGGGGGGCCTCGATGCAGTATTCCACCGAGTTCATCCCCCTGGGGACGGCGGGCAGCGTAAGGAACACCTCGCATCTCCTGGACGAGACGTTCCTGGTCATCAGCGGCGACGCCCTCACCGATATAGACATCACAGCGGTTGTGGATTTCCACCGCCGCAAAGGCGCCATGGCCACCCTGGCCCTGATACGTTCGGAAAACCCGCTGGAATTCGGCATCGTGGTAACCGACGCCGAAGGACACGTCGAACGCTTCCTGGAGAAGCCGAACTGGGGGCAGGTGTTCAGCGACACCATAAACACTGGCATCTACGTGCTCGAGCCGGAAGTGCTCGAATTCGTACCCGACGGCGTGGCTTTCGACTTCTCCAAGGACCTGTTCCCGTTCCTGCTGGAGAACGGCTATCCCCTGTACGGCTACATCGCGGACGGTTACTGGTGCGACATCGGCAACTTCGAGCAATACATGGCGGCGCACAAGGACATCCTGGACCGCAAGGTACGCATCGACCCGCCGGGTTTCCGCATGTCGGAGAACATATGGATAGGGGAGGGCGTGGATATCGAAAACGGCGCCGAGGTTTGGGGTCCGGCAGTCCTCGGCGACTATTGCAAGGTGGAAAGGGGCGCCGTGATACGCGAATACACGGTGCTCGGACATAACGTGGTGGCCAAGCAGGACTCCTTCATCCACAGGGCGCTCATCTACGACAACTCCTACATAGGGACGGGGTGCCACCTCAGGGGATGCGTGGTGGGAAGGAACTGCGACCTGAAGGGCAACATCCGCCTGGAGGAAGGGGTCGTGGTGGGAGACGAATGCCTCATCGGCGAGAACGTCCTGGTCAACTACGACGTGAAGATCTATCCCTTCAAGACGGTGGAGACCGGGGCGACCGTCAATACCAGCATCATCTGGGAGTCCAAAGGTCTGCGTACGCTTTTCGGCAAGAAGGCCGTCTCCGGCATTATGAACATAGACATCACCCCGGAGCAGGCCCTCAGGTTAGCCATGGCCTACGGTTCCATACTTCCCGTGGGCTCGACCGTGGTGACCTCCCGCGACGCCTCGCGTTCCGCGCGCACCATCAAGAGGGCGGTCATCACCGGACTCAACTCGGCCGGGGTGAACGTCTCCGACCTCGAGGTCTCTCCCTCCCCCGTGAACCGCTTCGCCATAGGGACGGAAAGGGCCATGGGCGGAGTGGACGTGCGCATATCCGCGTTCGACCCCCAATCGATCGAGATACGCTTCTTCGACGAACAGCGCATAGACATATCCGAGGGCAGGCAGAGGGACATCGAGAAGGTCTATTACCAGGCCAATTTCCGCAGGGCTTTCGTGGACGAGATCGGAGCCATCATCTTCCCGCCCCGCGTGCTGGAGCTGTATTCCAACGCCCTCCTGGCGGAACTCGACCTGGAACGCCTGCGCGAAAGACGCTATCGCATCGTCGTCGACTACGCCTACGGAAATGCGAGCATGATCATGCCCTCGGTGCTCGGCAAGATGGGTTGCGACGTGCTCAGCCTGAACAGCTTCACGGACGAGAGAAGGGTAACGCTCAGCCAGGAGGAACTGAGTTCCGCGCTCAAGAACCTTTCGCAACTGGTGAAGGGTTCGGAGGCCGAACTCGGGGTGCTTATCGACAACGCCGGCGAAAGGCTGTATCTGATGGACGAACAGGGCCGGCAGATCCATCCCCAGACCGCCCTGATCCTGTTCGTGAAGCTGATATGCGATACCGGGCGCAGGGGAAAGATAGCCGTGCCGGTGAGCGTCACCTCGCACGTGGAGGATATAGCGCGCTCGTGCGACAACGACGTCGTCCGCACCAAGGTCAGCCGCAGCGACCTCATGAAGACCTCGCTGGACCCCGGGACGGTCTTCGCCGGAGCCGGGAGCGGAGGTTTCATCTTCCCCTCTTTCCTTCCCACCTACGATGCCATGGCGAGTACGGCCCTCCTGCTGGACATGTTGAGCGTCACCGGCGGGACGCTCTCGCAACACCTCGGCCAGCTGCCTCCCATCCACATGCTCTCGGAGGAGATACCCGCATCCTGGGATCACAAAGGCCTCATCATGCGCCGCCTGGCGGAGGAGAAAGAAGCGGGGCGGATGGAACTCATCGACGGGGTCAAGATCTTCCTCGACGGCAACGCCTGGATACTGATCCTCCCGGACCCCGACGAACCCTCGCTCCACCTCATCTGCGAGGCCGAGGAAGATACCCGCGCCGCGCTCGTGATCGGTGAGTTCACCAAGAAGATATTCGAGATCGTCGGCGGCTGACCCCTCTGCCTGATATGGGCCTTTCAGTCAGACTCCAGGTCTCGACCCCGCGGACCGGATCATTTTGCCGTGACCGCCTCCGGCATTATCATGGATAATGGTGAACGTGCGGGAACAAGAGGAAGGTGATGTGCTCATGAGCGCATTCTTCGTGGCGGACAGCGCCCTGCTGGTGATAGACATGCTCAACGATTTCATAGAGGACGAGGGCTCACTCGTGGTGCCGGGAGCGAAGAGGATCGTTCCGCGCATTGCGCGGATCATGTCGGAAGCTAGGAAACAGGCCGTTCCGGTGGTCTACGTCACCGACAGCCATCGTGAGGACGACCACGAATTCCGCTACTGGCCCGCGCACGCCATCTCCGATACCTGGGGGGGAGAAGTGATAGACGAGCTGAAACCGCTGCCGGGAGACTACATCGTGCCCAAAAGGAGATACAGCGCTTTCTTCGGAACCGACCTGGACAATTACCTGCGGGAGCTGGGTATCGGGAAGCTCTATCTAACGGGAGTGCTCACGAATATCTGCGTATACGCTACCGCCCTCGATGCGTCCATGCGCAATTACCGCGTGGCCGTCTTCACCGACGCCGTGGCCTCCCTGAGCGAGGATACCGACCGCTTCGTTTTTCAGCAGTTGCGGGAGGTCTTACAGGCGGACCTCGTCCGGGGGTAAGAACCGGGCGCGCAGGCCCTGCCCGCGTCCGCGCCGCCGCCCAACGGGTCGTGCGGAGGCATCACCGGTCCCGCGACGGTCCCGGTGTGAAGGAGAAAATCAGTTGGCGGAGGAATACCGCTTCCCGAACTGGCGGCTAATCCGCTCGCACCACTGCGGCGGTGCCGGAAACATGGCCTTGGACCAGGCCATACTGGAGTCAGCCTCCGGCGCCGTCCTCCTGCCCACGCTGCGGCTTTACCGCTGGTCGCCGCCCGCCCTCTCCATAGGCCGCTTTCAGCCCTTGAGCGATATCGATATGCATGCCTGCTCGCAAGAGGGGATCGAGGTCGTGCGCCGGCCCAGCGGCGGAAAGAGCATACTGCACTTGGACGATTTCACCTACAGCGTCGTGCTGCCGGAGGGTTTCCCCTTTCCTGACGGCGTGGTCGAGGCCTACCGCCTGATATGCGGAGGTATCCTGCGGGCCCTTAGACACCTCGGTCTTGGGGCGTACATCAAGACGCGCGATAACGACGACTACCGCCTTTCAGGCGGCGCCTGCTTCGCCGCGACCACCCAGGCGGACCTGGAGATCGCGGGCCGGAAGCTGTGCGGCAGCGCGCAGTTGCGCCGCAAGGGGAGTCTGCTCCAGCACGGTTCCATCATGCTCGAGGATCATTCCGATGTCCTCTTCAGACTTCTGCGGTTCAATACGGACCGGGAGAGGGCAACGGGTCTCGCCGCCTACCGTCGGCACTGTATGGTCATGAACGAGGCCGGAAGGGCTTACTCTTGGGAGGATATCGCCACATCGTTCGCCAGGGGCTTTCGGGAGAGCTTCGACACGGGCATGGAGGAGCGAGACCTCACCGGCTGGGAACGCCGTCGCTGGGAGGAGCTCTCCACCGCCTATAGTTCGCCTCTATGGCTGGAAAACCCCGAGATGAACGCGTTTCCATGACCTTCAGCAGCCGCCGTAGGGATGGGTGGCGAGGACGAGTATGGGGAGTCGGCCTGTTATGTCGGGCCCCTTATGACGGCGCCGGTATTCTGTTAAAATAAGAGATGATTTTTCCGCCAGGCGTAAGGAGGGTTACAGATGGGCAACAGGGAAGCAAAGGCAAACGAGGTTCCTCCACATGAGGTTTACATTGACTACAGCAGCAAGTCAGCCGGAGAATTGCGGCAGATCCTCGAAGAGCTCCTGAAGGAAGAGGCCAAGGTCTCCTACCAGAGGCGCGTATTGCACGGAAAGATCGACATCCTCCGCGCTGAGCTCGTGAGACGGAAGAAAAGCAGCCTGGAAGGCGGAAAGTCCATTATCAGCGAGGAGGATATCAACAGGCTGAGTGAGATCCTGGCAGGCGAAGCCCTTGGAATGCACCGCAACGACCCCACTGCCGACTAAGGCTTCTGCAAACCCTAAATGTAAGGCTTTTCTTTATAATGCCGGCGATCCATATTATTATTTAGGTCGGATGTATCGCATCCGGCATTGGCCGGACGGCGTGGTCGGTGGCATCAGGGTAGTGAACAACTTACCGACGTCGTAAGGAGGCAGGGATCGTGTTTTGCACCAAGTGCGGTCATTTCAACCCCGAGAGCAGCGTCTTCTGCGCCCGCTGCGGAACGCGTTTCGACCAGGAGAATGCTTCCCACGGTGAGACCACGGTCGGGCTGCCGGTCGTAGAGGCGGCGGGGGAGGAAGAGGAAGAGGAAGAGGTCTCTCTGCCCCTGGAAGCCCTGGAAAAGGGCACCGCCATGCTGGTCATAAAGAAAGGCCCCGACGCCGGCATGCGCTTTACCATCAGCCGCGATACCTTAAGTATCGGACGCCACCCGGAGAGTGACATATTCCTTGACGATATAACCGTATCGCGCAGGCATGCCGAGATACGCCGGGAAGGCGCCTCTTTCAACCTCATGGACACGGGGTCGCTCAACGGCACTTATCTCAACCGTGAGCGCGTCGAGAAATCGGCCCTGCATAACGGAGACGAGATCCAGATAGGCAAGTTTCGCCTCCTGTTCATGTCCGGAACGGGACGATAACGGGAGCGCACATGGAAAACCCCAAGGACAAGATGAGCATCGGGGACCTGCTCAAGTCCATGAAAGCCGAATTCCCCGATCTGACCATCTCCAAGATCAGGTTCCTGGAGAGCGAAGGACTGATAGAACCGGAGAGGACCCCGTCGGGATACCGAAAATTCAGCCAGGCGGATGCGCAGCGCCTGCGCTTCATCCTCAAGCTGCAACAGGAAAAATATCTCCCCCTCAAGGTTATACGCGAGAAGATCGACGAGCTGGAGAGTGGAAAGGCGCGGGCGGGCGACCTGGTTCCGGGGACGACGGGTTCTCTCGAGATAGGGGAGGACCTGGCGGCATACGACGAGACGACTCTGTTGAAAGAACATATCGCCCAGGCGCTCGACGTCGATCCGCCGTTCGTCACGACCCTGGAGGAATTCGGCCTTATCTGCGCGCACGAGGGGGATGACGGACCATACTATGATAAGGAAGACGTCAAGATACTCCGCATCGCGAGGGAGTTCTCGCGCTACGGCCTGGAACCGCGCCATATGCGCATGTACGAGACCCTGACCGACCGCGAGGCCATGTCTTTCGAGCAGATCATCATGCCCGCTTTGAAATCCAAGGACCCGGAGGCCAAGAGAAAGGCGCTAGACAACCTGCTCCAGCTGGTGAACCTCTCGCGGGAGTTGAAGGATCTTCTGCTCAAGAACCGGGTGAAGGAATATTTCCTCAAATCGAACCAGCCGGTCCCCTTCTGAAGTGAAAAAAGGCAGCCAGGAGCCGCGATTCATCGCAGACCGCATGCTCGGGAGGCTGGCGCGTTACCTGAGACTCCTGGGTTACGATGTCTCCTACCCGCCTTCCGGTACCGATGCCCGCCTCCTGGCCTTCGCCCGGCGCGAGGGAAGGATACTGCTGACCCGCGACCAGGGAATAACCGCGCGCGAAGGGCCAAGGGCCGGAAGCCCCCCGGTGGTGGAGATATGTTCCTCCGACGTGCTCGAACAGCTCGCCCAGTTGGCACGGGAAGGCTGGGTGACGCGTTTTCACGAGCCCAGGTGTTCCGGCTGCAACGTCCCGCTGCATGCCCTGGCGGAGCGGGAAGCCAGGCATCTCCTGCCGCACTACGTCCTCGCCACCCAGAGCTGTTACCTCTACTGCCGCCCGTGCAACACGACCCTCTGGGAGGGCAGTCATTGGGAGGGTTTCCGCGGCAGGGCGGCGGGGGCGCTGGGCCCTTTCCTAGGCCACTCCGCCCGAGAAGCGCCGCAGCCCCGGAAGGAAGATGATCCTGAAAACCGCCGCTACCCGTCTTCCGTGCATCGTTAATCGTGTCTACCCGATTTTGCATTGCCGAAGCGGGTTAATATAAAATTGCGAAGGGTAACGGGGACAGTGGAAGCGGGCAGAGCGAAGCGCGCAGGGATTCTTGTTCCGCCTCGACACCCCTGGCGGGAGGTGCATGTTGCTCTTCTTTTCAGATCTCCAGGAACGCAAGGTTGTGGACGTCGCCGGGCGTACGGCGGGCAGGCTTCACGACATAGGCATGGGCCTGCGGGGAAGCCTGCCTCAGAGCGAGTTCTTGGTGCTCTCACGCACGCGGCGCGGGCGCAGGGAGACAGTCGCCGTTCCCTGGGGAAGGGTATCTTCAC
Organism: uncultured Actinomycetota bacterium; assembly: GCA_964592775.1. Taxonomy (GTDB): domain Bacteria; phylum Actinomycetota; class Geothermincolia; order Geothermincolales; family RBG-13-55-18; genus SURF-21. Next base: position 1,753 of record CAZQFX010000112.1, on the reverse strand, counting down.
TCCAGGCCTCCTGCATCACACTTGACCGCGATCGCGAGGAGATATGGAACAGCGACAGCGGGCAGGCGGGGCTTCTGCTCGGGCGCAACCTACTTGACCGCCAGATCGTCGATCTGCACGGCAACAAGGTGGTCAGGGTAAACGACCTCCGCCTGGCCGAATTCGACTCCAATTTGCGCCTGACTGGAGTTGACGTGAGCCAGAGAGCGCTGCTGCGCCGGCTCGGGCTGGAGAAGACGCTTCTCCGGCTTTGCCATCTCGTCGGCGGGGACCTCCCGGAGAAGACCATCCCCTGGAACTACGTGGCCCCGCTCGAGGTCCAGCGTCCAGACCTCATGCTCACCATCACCGAGTCGCAACTGAGCGAACTGCATCCTACGGACATCGCCGATATCATCGAACAGATGGAGCCCCAGTACAGGGAGAGGCTGCTCGACCTCCTGGGGGCTTTCACCGCTGCGGAATCGCTTTCAGAGGTAGAGCCCGGCAAACAGGCCGATGTCATCGAGGACCTGACGGAGGCGAAGGCATCCAACCTGCTGGAGATCATGCCCCCGGATGAGGCCGCGGACATCCTGGCCCTGCTGCCGCGGGACAAGGCGGAGCGCCTGCTCAACATAATGGGATTGAGGGAAGCCGGCATCATCAGGGAGCTTCTCGGCTACGGGGAGGATACGGCTGGCGGCCGCATGACGCCGGAATACCTCTCCATCCCCGGTTCTTTAAGGGCAAAGGAGGCCATGGCCTACCTGCGCGAGAACGCGCCCGATGCGGAAACCCCTTACTATATCTACGTCGAGGACAACGAAGGACGCCTGAAAGGGGTGGTCTCGTTACGCGATCTGTTGACATCCCCTCCCCACGAGAAGGTAGGGGAATTCATGCGCCGCGATCTCATCTCCGTCAACGTAGCCGAGGACCAGGAGACGGTTGCGGACATCATGAGCCGCTACAACTTTCTCGCCCTGCCAGTGGTGGACGACAACAATGCCATCAAAGGGATCATCACCGTGGACGACATGATAGACGTGATCCGCGAGGAAGCCATCGAGGATCTCTCTCATCTCGGTGGTCTCGAGCTGTCCGAGCGGGGAGCTGCTCCGTCGTTGCGCACCAGGCTTCCTTCCATCATCATCACCCTTCTCGGCGGCCTGGCGGCCGCTCTTATCATATCCGCATTCGAGGACCGCATCATCCCGTTTATCTCGCTCCTCTTCTTCATCCCCCTGGTGTTGAGAGCGGCGCAGGATATCGGAATCGTCTCCCAGGCGGTCGTCCTGGAGGAGATCGGCGGGAAGGACCCGGGTTGGAGGGAGGTGATGGTTCTCGTCTGGAAAGAGTTGCGGGTGGTATTGGTGATCTCGCTGGGACTCGCCCTCCTGGGGGGGCTGGCCGCCGCTCTCTGGGAGGACTACCTGCGTTTCGGGCTGACCATCGGTCTGACCCTTTTCACTACCGTCGTGCTCGGCACCATCGTCGGGATATCCCTGCCGCTCATCACACGGCGCGTTAAGGGAGAGCTGCGATACACCCAGGCCCGCTTCTCATCCCTCTTCATCGGCATCGCCGCCCTGGCCATCTATCTCGGTATGGCTACCGCACTGCTGTAGGATTTCGGCCGCGACCATGCGGGGACCGAGGTCGAGCGGAATCCGTGACGTGCTATAGGTGGTGCCACCAAAGAGCCCCTGCCTTGAAAACGCCAGTTCGCATACTCTGGTTCAGCCTGCCAAGACCTGCCCTGAAAATACAC
>CAZQFX010000111.1:0-9511 GCA_964592775.1 uncultured Actinomycetota bacterium | reverse complement strand
CAGCCCTGGAACGGGATCGAGGCTTCCCAAACATAAGAGGTTACATCATCAGGACGTGCACCCATAGTGGGGCGAGCGTCCTGAGGTTGTTTCGCTCCGCTCACTTGCACTCGCTCTGCTCGCAATAACGTTGGATGGAGGCATGCTTCAATGAAAAGCGGGTATGTTGAGGTCGCTTCATCGTCGCGGACTCCTCGCACTTGCCCTTTGGGTGCGTATCTACGACAGTGCGAGCGCGTTCAAGGGACGGTGAGCTTGACCGCGTTGCTGTACTTGATGACCGCTCCGTCCTTGTATATCCCCACGCGGTAATAATAGGTGTGTCCGGAGGTCACCCCGGAATCGGCGTACGACTTCTGCGAGGCGTCTACAAAGGTACAGGTATCGCCGGGATAGGAAGGATTGGGGTTGGTCTCCGAGCGGCAGACCTTGAAGCCCGAGTAGCTGCCTTCCCCGCTCACGCTCCAGCTCAACACTATTTTGCCGCCTTCGACCTTCCCGCTCAGGCTTATGGACAGCCCTTGCGGCTCTCCGGGAACCGCCACCGTGACCGCGTTGCTGTAACCCAGCACCGCCCCCCGGGAATATACGGCCAGGCGGTAATAATAGGTATGCCCCGCCTTTACGCTGGTATCCGTCGCGGCGCGGGTGTTCGCGCCGTCGACGTACATCCACCAGTCGCCGGGATAGGCGGGAGATGGATTGCTCTCCGAACGGCACAGCTTGAAGCCCTGGTAGCCGGAATAGCCGCTCAACGTCCAGGTGAAGTCCACGGCGCCCTGCCTGGCCGACCCGGAAAGCGTGACGCTCTTCTCCGCCGGCGGCGGAGGGGTCGGCGACGGTTGCGGCGCGGGCGACGGAGCCGGCTGCGGCGTGGGTTGCGGGGCCGGCTGCTCGGGCTCCGGCTGCGGTGGTTGCTCGCCCGCGGCCTCCTCCAGCAGCATGAGGACGCCCACGGGAAGACCCAGTTCCTTGTCCAGGTGCTTGTTCCATCTTATCCACTCGTTGTCCAGTTCCTCGCGCGTGACGTCCTGGATCCGCGTATCCTCCCCCTCTTTGTAGAAGAAGGTATCCCCCTCCTCGAGGCCGGACGTCCAGTCCACGGGATCCTCGGTGTCCACGACCACCCGCACGGACGAGTGCACGGAGATGACCTTGCCCGCTTCCCCCTCCACGTCGAAGGTGAAGGCTGTCCCCAGGGCGGTGACCGTCACGTCCCCCCAGCGGACTATGTAAGGCGTCCCGTCGACCACGCGGTGATAGCTCCGGCCCTTGAAGACCTCCGCGGCCACGCCGCCTTCCTCGGTCGAGAGGCCTATCTCCGCCTTGCCGTGTATCCTCATGATGCTGCCCGATGCGAACTCCACGATGCCCCGGGCATCCGGCGCGGCCACGATGACGTCTCCCTCCATGATGGGCTCGCCGTCCCTGGCGGCGCGTTCACCGCCCTGCGTATCCCTGACGGTGGCCTCTCCCCGCTCCAGGTGCCAGGAGGCGATCTGCCCCGGTTCCCGCACCACGGGTCCGCCGCCGAACACGAAGACGGCGATGAGGGCGGCCGCTACCGCGAGCGCCGTGACCGCGGCCGTGGCCCACGCGAGGCGCGGCACGCGGATAGCGCGGCGCTCCAGGGTGATTGCTTCCCGCCCGCCGGAGACCGCGCCGTTCCATATCCTCCGCCGAGCGCCCTCTTTCAAGGGAGCGACGGCCGGCACGGCGCGGCGCACCCTGACACCCATCTCGACCAGGCCCGCGAGCTCCGCGTCGAGACTTAGTTCCTCGCCGTCCAGGGCACGGAGGAGGTATTGCGAGTAGTACCTGCCTCTCACCGCAACTCCCCCTTCTCCTGCTTCTCCACCTCGTGCCTCAGGGCCTTTAACGCCCGGTGCACCCGCACGGCCAGATTGCCCCTGGTGCAACCGAGCATATCCGCGATGACCTGGTTGTCCATCTCGTCCACGAACTTCAGCTCCAGCACCGTCCTGTGCTTTTCCGGCAGGCCGCCCATCGCTTTCAGCAGCAGCCGGCGCTCCTCTTCGCGCTCGATGCCCCCGGTGGGGTCGTCATCCCCTTCCATCTGGGGCAGGACCTCCTCCAGGTCCACTATCTTCGCCCTTCCCTCCCGCCGGTAATGGTCCACCACCGAGTTGGCAGCGATACGCACCAGCCAGGAGCAGAAGGAAGCTCCCTTCCACTTGAAACCCCCGATACCCGCGAGAGCCTTCTCGAACGTGCGCGCCGTGATGTCCTCGGCGTCATGCCTGTTGCCCACCCGCCTCAGGACGTATCCGTAGATGCCGTCCACGTAGTGCTCGTACAGCTCGGCGAAGGCGTCCATGGAGTTCGCGGCCTTCAGTACGAGCCCTTTTTCTCTTTCCTGGTCCATGGGCACCAGGGGCATTCTTCTCTCCTGTCTCCTAAAACGGCCTTGTGCCTGCTTTTTTACATACTCACGCGCCGCTCCACGCCGTGTGGCCCTTGCAGGTATGTTAGTCGCGGGACGTGAGTGGCCGATATTCTTACTGGTCTATTCGGTCGCGAGCGCCCGGGGCTTGACGTGACGGGCCGCGTTCCCCGGGAGACATAAGCATGATCCAATGTCCGAAATGCGGGGCGATGAACCCGGACGGGTTCCGCAACCGCAAGGAATGCTACCACCCCTTCGGGCTGGGCGGGCGCTGCAGGAGCTGGATTATCCCCGCCTGCGCCAGGGCCTCGATCTCCGGCTTGGTGATGGAGGTGATGTAAAAAAAGCCCTGCTTTTTGATCTCCTTTACCGAGGCGCTCCTGATCATCCCCTCGTCTCCCACCAGCGCCACCCCGCCCGCCCCGAAGAGCCGGGCCACCTTGTCTATCAAGACGTTTTTCCTGGCCCTATCTACAAAACCGAAGATCTACGATACGGCCCCATTCACAATATCAATCACCCACACTTCTCGGAGAAGAACCGCTTTTTACGGAAGAGCCCTGAATAAAAACCCCATGATGTGTTTGACTTTTCAGTTACCAAATGGTAGCATTTAGTATACTTAATGTTCGCTGCTATTCGGTACGGAGTTCGGGGGAGACAGAGGCAGAGGCCTGCGGGGAGACATAAGATGGTATCAATAATAGTCCGCGGGATTACATGTTTAACGGGAACGGACCCGATCGCTCGCGGTGGTCGGGCTTTCATATAGGGCAAAGAACGCGCAACAGGAGGGAGACCAAGCAGGACGCGATAAGGCGACGGGCACGCGAGGGGAGCTGCGAGTCCCCGCTCGAGCACATATGTTACCGGGACTCATTCGGCGTAGATAGCTTCGTTACTCTCCTTTCTTTATCATCCTTACAAAGACACCGCCGACACCGCCCCGGGCTTTCTATCCATCCCGTCCGTTCCGGTCTTCCGTATGTGGACAGGGGAAGCGAACCGCGCGGCGCTTCCTCCGCCCCGATGACGAAGCGATGAGGAGGTAGATGCGAATGAGAAGGGCAGCAAGGTGGGTTGCTTTTATGGTGATCCTGGCCATGACGACCGCGGTTCTGCTGGCGAGCACGGTAGCGGCCCTGGCGGTCGGGACTACCGCTTCCGGCGGGGTGCTGGGCAGTACCGCTTCGCCGGCGATGAGCAATGTCGGCAAGATCGAGGCGGTCGTGTGGGACGACGGTATCATCTCGAGCGTGTCGGACTGCAAGCAGGAAGGGGTGGACGGGATCACCGTCGAGCTGTACAGCAAGGACTCGAGCGGCAACTGGCGGCTTTACGGGAGCAAGAAATCGGGGGCCGGCGGGGGTATCGCCCATGGCTGGGTCGGCTGGGACAGCCTCCCCGTAGTGGCCGACTGGTCGACGACCACGCAATACAAGCTGGTGCTGGTCAACGACGGGTCCTTCGTGTCCTTGAACGGCGCCGAGAGGGTCGCCTCGCTGAACATATCGAACTGGTTCTACCGCTGGTTCTTCGAGGTTACCGGGGACACGGAGCTCAGCGCGTTCAAGATCAAGGCCTCCCCGGCACTTCTCGGGCTGGAAAACAAAGGCAAGATCGAGGCGGCGGTATGGGACGACTCGATACTCCCCGATGTCTCGGACAGCAAGCTGGAGGGGATGGACGGGATCACCGTCAACCTGTACGGCAGGGACGAGAGCGGCGCGTGGACGCTCCGCGGGAGCCAGAAGACCGGAGCCGGCGGCTTCACCTGGGCCGTTCTCAACGGCTGGGTAGGCTGGAAAGATCTCCCTGTCTTCTCCGATGCGCGCATGACCACGGAGTACAAGCTGGAGCTGGTCACCGACGGCACCTTCGAGCCCCTTAACGGCACGGAGAGGATCGCCAGGCTCGACGCGAGCAACAATCACATGCGCTGGTTCTTCGATAACGGCGATAGCGCCGAGCTTCCCGCCTTCAAGATCAGGTACACGGCGCCTCTCCCGACGGAGAACCTGGGCAAGATCGAGTCCGTGGTCTGGGACGACGCGGTGCTCGCCGGCGTGAAAGACAGTAAGCAGGAAGGGGTAAACGGGATCACCGTCAACCTGTACAGCAAGGACTCGAGCGGCGCATGGCAGTTCTACGGCAGCAAGAAGACCGGAGCCGGCGGCTTCACCTGGGTGGTCGAGCGCGGCTGGGTGGGCTGGAGCGAGCTCCCCGTCTCGACCGACTGGCGCAGGACCACGGAGTACAGGCTGGAGCTGGTCACCGACAACACCTTCGTGCCCCAGGGCGGTATCGAGAGGGTCGCCAGGCTGAACTGGTCGAACCTGTATTACCGCTGGTTCTTCGAGGTGGCCGAGAACGCGGAGTTGCGCGCCTTCCAGATCAAGTCCACCACCGTGCTCATATCCGGGGTGGCGTGGAGCGACGCCAACGCCGACCAGGTGCGGCAGTGGGCCGAGCCGGTCCTTTCCGGCTGGACGGTCGTTTTGACCAACAGTCTCGGGCGGAGAATCGCCAGCACCACGACGGACGCCAGGGGATACTACCAGTTCCGTGGTCTTTCTCCCGGTGCATACAGGGTCTGGATAACGGAGAAGCGTAGCTGGAAACAGGTCTACCCGTATTACAAGCTCTTCACCTGGCCGCCCTTCAACTGCGAGAAGGGCCATCACGTCATAGCGGGCCAGGCGGGCAAGTACTACGTGAACAACGATTTCGGCATGCTGAGCATGAGGGATTCCATATGGGCCACCCTGTACTACGGCCTGTGGTGGTTCGGGCTCCTGCAGTACCAGTTCGAATAGGATCCGGGCAGCAAACGACGCTTACACGATGAAAGACTGGGCCCCGGCCGGCCGGGGCCCTTTCACTTATTGTTGCAGGAAGGAGGCGGCCCAGGCGGGCGTTTCGGGGAGCTGCCCCGCATCGACGGCTTTCCGCCATGTTTCATCCGTCATGACCCCGTCCACGGGCTTCACGAACTCGAAGTAGGAATATCCCGCCCCCACGGTCAACGTGGGCCGCCCCGCCACCGGGGCGACTACGTAATAGGCCACCGGCATACCCACCGCGGCCTGCAGCGCTTCTCCGTAGTTGGGATCCGTGTACACCACGTCCACCAGCGGCATGCCGGCGCCCGTCTCGAAAGCCTGCCCCCCGTCCCGCGAGGGGAAGGTAACCAGGTAGCGCATGGTCCCGCCGATACCGGATATGATCGCGTATTCCTCCACGCCGAGGATTTCGTTGCGCAGCTCCTTCTCGGCCATGGTCTTGAGGGAGAGGAGGAGTTCGTACATCCGGTCCAGCCGCTCCCGCAGCGGCGTGGAGAGCAGGCCGCGCCCGCCGAGACCCCTGCGCAGCACATCCGTGGCGGCGGCCAGGCGGGCGAAGGCCTCGGGGGACGGTTCCACGTACCCCTGTTCCGCCACCACCGGCGGGGCGGGAGGCTGCACGGCGTCTCGCTCGATATAATCCACGTCGTAGTGGCGCATCTCGGCCCAAGAGCCCAGGAAGCCGTAGAGGCCGCGGTCTTGCCAGGCTGTGGATCGCATGAAGAAGGGGTATCCCTCGCCAGCGGGCTTCAACATGAGGCGCTGCACATCCAGGCTGCTCCAGTAGGCATTGGAGTGGGCTTGCACGGGGTCGACGTTCTTGAGCAGGTCGCGCAGGGACTCCAGGCCATGTTCGTATCCTTCGTAGGCGTTTTCCCCGTAGAACTGGTCCGCGATCTGCGCAGCGCGGCCCGAGCCGAAGGCCGCCGGCACGTCGAGCCCCCGCGGCATGAACCTCTCCGGCACCTCCGGGGCCGTCAGTTCCTGGAAGACGTAGTCATCCGGGAAACCGGGCCGCCCGAAGAGACGGAACGCCGCGGGGGGCTCGCCGACACCCTCCGACACGCCCCCCACGGAAACGATGCCTGGCGGCCTATCCCGCAGCGCCCGGTCGATGAACTCGTCCACCAGCGCGTCGTCCTCCAGGCGGCCGAGGGAAAAACTCCCTCCGAGGAGTTCGCTCATGAGGCGGGAATAGGTACAGGCGTTGAGATCCTCCGCGTACGCGGCCAGGAAGGAGTTCGGCTGGTATATGCGGTCCCACACCGCGAAGGCCGGCTCTCCGTCCACCTCGGCCATGTTCAAGGCCCCCACCAGCAGCATGGCCTGCCGGGTCATATCCCTCCCGGCGACGATATCCCCCGGCGTCGCACCCGGGCGCACATAGAAGCCCTTCCTCCCCAACCAGGTCATGGCCTGGAAGTAACCCGCGAGCGTTCCGCCATCCGCGTAGTATCCGCGCGGAGCGTAGACCCCGTAATCCTCACTCGACCCGAAGAGGGGCGAGACCGCCGTCCCGGAACGGCCGGCGATGAGGGCGAGTTCCTCCTCCACCATGCCCGCGACCTCCCCGGGAACAGACACCTCCTGCCCCAGCAACCGCGCCGCCACGCCGAGGAACGCGAGGTCGGCGAGGGCGGCCGCGCGTACCGTCCCCCTGCTTCCGCTGTACATGCGCTCCACGGTATGGTAAAGGGAACCCACCAGGGCTTTCAGGTCAGCGGCCAGGTATCCCTCCTCGATGTCGCGCAAGGCGTAGGAGCAAAGCGAGTGGAAGGTGTGCAGCATCGCGTCGACGGTCACGAACTTCGCGCCCGCGGTGTTTTCGTAGACCTCGCACATATCCCCGCCACCGCCGTAAACCGCCGCGAACCCCTGCGCCCCCAGCGTGCGCGCCACTCCGGGAGGCAGGCCCACCGCGCCGGTGCCGGCGACGCTGGAGAGGTCGGCGCCGACCGTATAGGCGGGGACGCGCGGGCTGGCCGCGGTGGGCACGGGGTAGTAGAGGGCGAGGGAATCCTGCGGCGCCGGGCTTCTCATGGTGACCTGCGATATCGCCTCCCCGCCACCGCCCCCACCGCAGCCCGCGGGCAGCGCTACCAGCGGGGCGAGCAGGATGGCGAGCACGGCGATAGTAAGATTCTTCCCGTTCAAGACGACCTCCTCGGACTCCCGGTGCGACCGCCGCGGATACCGCGGATACATGCTTTATAGCATGGCGCGCCCATGCCTGCCACATTTGATACCCGCCGCCGGCACCGGGTTCCCCCGGACGGCCGCGGATGCCATGCCCCGCCCATTCTCCACCGGAAATAACCACCGCGGTCCGCCATTCGATTCCCGATCCCCTGCCGATACGGCTCTGCCCGCACGTCCCTGGATATATAATGATGTTATGAGAAACGCTCCATGGACTCGCTTGCTCCACGCGAGGGAAGGCCTGGCCTTTCTCTTCGCGGTGTCGTTGACAGCGTCGGCCCTGCTTTCTCTCTCGTTCTCCGGATGCGGCGGCGGGGAACCGCCTCCCCAGCCGGTGAAGGAAGCGAAGCCTCCCGCCGAGTACGTTCCCGGGCTGTCCGCCGATCAGGGCGAGGCCATCGGGGAGTACGGGTACCCCGACCATTTCTTCATCACCATCGACCCCGCGAGTTCCGACCGCGTGGAGTCATGGGTATATTTTTCCCGCGGGAAGTCGCTCGATTTCGACGACGGGCGCCTCTTCGGCGAGGAGCCCGTAGAGGATGAGTCGTCCACCTACCCCCCGACCGACCTGCGGCCCCAGGACTTCACCGGCGCCATGACCCCGGAAGAAGCCGACGGTCTGCTGGGCGAGCCCCTGTATTCCCACGAGGTACGGGACAGCCTCATGCCCGAGAATACGATCGTGGTGTACGGCAAGGCCGTCCTTCTCTTTCGCAACGGGCGGCTCATCGGGGTGGATACCAAGGTGCGCCCCCCGCAGCTTCCCCCGTCCTGACCCCAGATGAAGGGGCCTACGCCGGCCTGAAGGAAAACGGTCCGCTCCAGCCGCGCGATGCGGCCCAGGCACCTGTTCTAATCACCGTCGATGTTCACGGTTCTTCCGCGATCGGCGGATCGGTGTAGGCGATGGGGCGGGAAGCGGAAGGGGCCGCGCCCGCCCGCGTTACACGGAGCGCTACCATGCCCGTTGCGTCGACAAAGGATCTACTCGAAAGCCAATTGTTGATTGTTCCGCCGTTTGCGGCGAGAATAGGCTTACGGGAAAGGGAACCGCGGGGGGAAAATGAGATCGTACAGGCACCGTTACGCCGTCTACGGTTTTCTCGTGGCATCTCTTTTTATCGCCCTTCTCTTCGTGCTGCATTATTTCGTCTCCGAGGGGACCCCGGGCCAGTTATTGCGGGAGTTTCCCGCCGCCGCCATCCTCTTCTTTCTGAGCCTCCCGGTCTGCCTCTTGACGGGCTACCTCCTGGGAGCGGAAAGGGACCGCAGAAAAGCGGACGCGCTGCCGGGTGAACGCTACCGGGAGAACCTGGAGCGCGCCGATGGATTATCGGACCTGCTCGCTCACAGCGAGGAGATACGCGAGATGGCGGGGATAGCGGCAAGCGAGATGAAGCACCCCTTGACCTCTATCGTCGGTTACACCCTCACCCTGCGCGAGTACTGGGACAAGCTGGACGACGGGACGAAACGCGAGTTCGTCGACTTCATCAAGGTATCCTCCTCCAGGCTGGAGGCCATGTCCAACGACCTGCTGCGCATCATGGAGCTGTCGGGACACTTGCCCGGGTCGCAGTTCGTGAGCATGGACCCGGGCGAGATCCTGGGCGAAGTGGTCGGAACCCTCGAGGACATCTATGCCGAGAGGGGATTGAAGATAGCCCTGCGTTTTCTCGGCGACATACCTCCTCTGGAGAGCGACCCATCCCGCTTCTTCGATCTCTCGTACAATCTCATGGATATCTGCATGCGCTGCTCCGAGGACAACGGCATGGTCTCGGCCTGGTGTTCCTTCAAGGCCCCCAGCGTGACGCTGCACCTGCGGTGCCACAGATCGGCCTTCGATAAGGACGGGATCGCCCTCATCAGGGAGTGGCCTCCCTCGCGGAAGGGGACGGAGATGGCCACGCTGGGCATGGAATACAGGCTCGCCGAGGCCATGGCCAGGGAAATAGGCGGCGACCTGAAGATGGAGACGGTGGGCGAGAGCGGCTTCTCCTTCCTCGTCTCGTTCTATCAGGGATGACATGGGGGCCGCATGGCTTCCTCAAAACCC
>CAZQFX010000110.1:0-9542 GCA_964592775.1 uncultured Actinomycetota bacterium | reverse complement strand
CCTTCCCGGCGCTGCAGGACCCCCGCACCATGATCACTACCGACACCATCCTCATGGGGGTGGGCAAACCCTCCTACCTCTTCTACGGTTGCTACCCCAAGTTCATCGGCCGCTACGTGAACGAGAAGAGACTGGTAGGCCTGCCGGAAGCGGTCAGGCGCCTGACCTCCATGCCGGCGGAGTTCTTCGGCATCGGGAAAAGGGGCCAGGTCAAGGAGGGCTATTACGCCGACCTCCTGGTGATGGACCACGCGGCCTTCCGCACCGACGCCGTCTTCCGCGACCCCGAGCGCTTCCCGCAGGGGCTGGACACGGTGCTCGTCAACGGCGTACCCGTGGTCGAGGGTGGGGAGTCGGTCCCCGGCGCCCTCGCCGGCCGCATGCTGAGGAAGAACGGGCAGTAAGGTCTACTAACCCACACTTCTCGGAGAAGAACCAGATATGATAAAACCCGATGGCCGGCTCATCGAGTCCTATAGGTCTTTTCCGACCTCATACGGACGTATACGACATGGATGATATCATCCACGGGCGGCCTGTATATGATCCTCCAGTCACCCTTCCTGATACGATAATGCCCTTCCCATTCTCCCTTCAATTTACATACGTGGGTACGGTCGTATGGATCAAGAGCGATGATGCGAAGAGCTTGCCTGATGAGGTCGCGGTCTTTCTCCGAAGCTTTTTCGATGGTCGTTGCGGCGGTCCTGGTGATCCTGATCCGGTAGGGTTCAGAAGAGGGCTTCACCGAAGATCTCCTCGACCGACCTGGTCCTTCCTTTCGCGATATCTTCGGTGCCCTTCTTCAGGAGACCGAGCGCCTCGGGGTCGATCATCTCCTCGAGGGTCGCCTCGATGTCACGGTATTCCTCTACGCTCATGAGAACGGCCTTGGCGCTGCCGCGGTTGTGGATGAGGAACTTCTCCCCCTCGGAAGAAGCACGATTGACCACTTCCGAGAGATTTGCCCTCACCTCGGCCATGCTGATAGCTTCCATCCTCTTCACCTCCCCGAGAGCTTGCGTAAGCTATAATGCAATACTATTGGTACAATTAATATTACAGGTATAATGCATTATTGTGCAACCCGGTAGACTTCCCGTTCTCAGCCTTTGGTTGTTATGTTCAGCTCCAGGGTGCCGTCCTCTCCCATCTCGAATTCCACTTCGGATTCGGTCCCCGTTGCGGTCTCGAAATATCCCTGCATGAGGCCGGCCATCATCAGGTGCAGAACCGCGTTCTTAATGACCACTTTCAACCCGCCCTTGCCCATCTTGATCTCCTGCAGGTCGCCCAGGCCCCTGAGTGCCAACTGTTTCCGGAAGCTTTCCTCGTCCTGGATTTCCTTGATGCTGTAGAAGCCGGTCTTGACGAAGCGCCGCTGCGCCTCGACGATCACCTTGGGGATGGCCTCGCCCAGTTCCCTCTCCAGCTCGTCGAAGATGGCCTCCTGGTACAGCGGCCCCAGCATGGCCACCCGTCTGCCCGCGTCCCTGCTCACGATCACGCCTCTATCCGGCCGCCACTCGAGCGCGGACAGGCCCACGGGCCCCCCACACGTTGGGCACCCCTCAAGCTCGATACCGCCCTCCGCGAAACCGTACTCCCTGAGACGCATCCTCTCCTTCAACTCGGGAGGATGCTCGGACGGACGGGACGTGACCTCTATGGTGTTATCGGAGACCCACACGTAGGTGACGCTGTTGTCGCGGTTGGTAACCGCCTCGGTGGAGCCGGTGAGGTCCCCGCACCACAGCGGCACGGAATATGGTTCCTCGATGCGCTCGCACATGAAATCGTCGTCGTCCTGCTCGAAGCGGTAGGCGACCAGGGATGTCTTGCCGTAGCCCATGACGCTGCTGGTGACGTTGAGCGCCTGGATCATGGGCTCCACGCTCATCTCTTTCTTGAGGATGAGCTCCTTCACCTCCGGCGGTATCAGGCGGCTTATGTATTCCCGGGTCGCCCTGCGCTTGGTCTCCATGACGATGCGCTCGATGGGCACCCCGATGATCTCCTCGATCCCTGTATAGAGGGGGTCGAGGTTTTCGGACTCGATCAGCACCATACGGTGGCTGCGGTCGTTGCTCTGCGCGATGATCCCGCCCGCGAGCCAGACGTGGTTGTTCGCGAACTGCGTCGGAACTCCGCACTCCGGACAGGCCTCGATATCAGCCATCTCATTACCCCCTTATCTCGTTAATGGGTCACATCTTTGTTTTTGAATTACCTGCCATTATCCGGTTGCAGATGCAAGGACAAAGATATAACCCCCTTCAACTGCCTCTCAACCTCAGATATACTTTCGGCAATTCGGCCGGCAGGTCCTCCACGCTCTTGAGAACCAGGTAACCGTGGGGCGGACACATGCGGCGCAGGTAGTCGTGGCCGGCGGTGTCCACGGTGAGGTTGAAGGGGATGATGTGGCCGGCCTCCGCCTCGCGCAGGGCCCGGGCGGTGTCGCGCAGGCCGTACTCGCGGTCGGTGCGGTCCTCGCCGTAGTCGAAGTCCTGGGGGTAGCCGTCGGAGAGCAGCAGCATCATCTTGAGCGACGAAAGCTCGGCGTTGAGCAGGTGGTGGGCATGACGCACCGCCGTCCCCATGCGCGTGCTCTTCATGGGCTTGAGGCCCCCCAGGCGCTGCCACACCGCGTCGCCCAGGGGCTCCTCGAAGGACTTGATGCGCAGAAACTCCACCTTCTTCCTGCCGTACCCGGAGAAGCCGTAGATGCCGTAGCGGTCGCCCAGTTGCTCCAGGGCCTGCGCCATGATGGCCACGCTGGCCACCAGCACCTGCAGCACCGTCTCCCCGGCGTGCTCGCCCCCGGCGATCTCGGAAGAGGTGGAGGCGGAGAGGTCGAGGAGGAATAGGGCGCTCACCTCGCGGGTGACGCGCCGTTTCTCCATGTACACCTTATCGCTGGGGGGAAGGCCGCAGCGCAACCGCACCTGCCTCTCCACCGCCTCGGAGATGTCTATCTCCTCCCCCCACTCCAGGCGTTTCCTCCAGGTGCGCTCCTGCATGCGCAGCATGCGGAACTGCCGCGTCACCTCGCGCACGAGGTCGTCCCGTTCCTCGAGCAGCCGCTTGGCGGCCAGGGCGCTGCCCTCCTCGGCCCTCAGGCCGTAGATGGTGGCCCAGTCGCGCCGGTAGCCTCCGGCGAGATAATCCCATTCCGGGTAGAGGAGGCGTTGCTCTACCGCCCCTTCTTCTTCCGCCCCGGGTCTTATTCGGCCCTCCGCCTCCGTCTTTTCCTCGCTGGCGGGAGAGGGCTCTTGCGCAAGCTTCTTTCCCAGGGCGTCTTCGGTCAGGAACTCCCCCATGCCCGCGGGCAGCAGATAGGAGATGAAGTCGAGGTCGAGAGCCTCGGCGAGCCCTGGAGGCACGAGTTCGGCAACCTCCTCCTCACCTTCCCTCCCGAAGCGCGTGGCCCTGTTCTCCCGCAGGCCGGGCATGGTATTGGTGAAGAAATCGTCCGTACCCTCCAGCAGGATCCGTTCCTCGGGGGCGAGGGAGGCCTTGAGCATGGGTTCCAGGGTGGCGTAGACGGCCAGCGTGGCGTCCAGGCTCTGCCTGAGATGGGCGCCGGGAACGGCGACCGCCTCCGCGGCGGCCATGACCTCGCGGGGATAGCCGCCCTGTACCCGGCCTCCCGCGGGAAGGGCTACCAGGTCGAAGTAGAGGTTCCAGAGCATGGACCGGTAGTCCACCGGCTCGACGTTGGGCCCCAGGCGGGCGAGAAACCAGGCCATGTCCGACGCCAGGCCGGCGAAGCGCCCGGCCATGGCCGAGGATACGCGCGCCGTCTCCAAGGATATGAAGATATCCGCCGCCAAAAAAGGCATGGGAAAACTTCCCAGGAAAAAGCGGAGGAAAGCCAGGGGTTCCCTGCTGTCCATCCAGGCCTTCCGCCCGTGCAGGGCGGCCGCCTCTTCCGCGCGCGGGCGGTCGAAGCTCCCTGTTTCCCACTGCCCCGCCTGCAGCGAGGTATAGAGGCGGAATACCCTCCAGTTCTCCTCGCGGGAATCGAAGACGTCCAGGTGGGGAGGGAGGTAGACCTCCCTGCCGTTGCTGAAGGGAAAGGGGCGCCGGGGATTGGCGAGGACCGCGGGGGCGTCCGCCAGGGATTTTGCCTGCAGGTACTTCTCGCTCAAGCCCTTTCCGAAGAGCGAGAAGGACGCCCGCGCCTCCTCGAGGGTGACCGCCGCGCGGCCCGCTTCCGCTTCCTCCTCCAGGAGGGTGCGCATGTAGATGGCAAGGTTGAGGGAGGAGGTCAAGGCGCATCGGCTCCTCGATGGCGCGGGGCATCACGGGAGGGAGTTCCGTTTGCCCTGGTGATTGGACGATGCCGGGCGATCATCTTCCGATCATCCTCATCTCTTCATCTATTATATGTCTGGGCCGCTTCCTCGGCGGGCGGTACCGACGGTCAGGGGAAGACCGCCGCCACCAGGTCGCGCAAGGCCTGCTGCATCAACGGGTCGTCCGAGACCGCGGAGACCACCGCCGTCTCGCACGCGCGCCTCGCCTCGACCTCCTGTGCCATGAGCTTGGCGGCGTAGATGAGCAGCCGCGTGGAGGGACCCTCCTCGAACTCCCTCTCTCCCAGGTTGCGCGCCCTCTCTCCCAGCAGGGCGAGCTGTTGCGCCACCGGCTCGGCCACGCCGCCCTCGCCGGCGATGATGCGGACCTCCAGCGCGCGCTCGGGGTAGGAGAAGTCTATGGCCGCGAAGCGCTGGCGGGTGCTGATCTTGAGGTCCTTGAGCATGCTCTGGTAGCCGGGATTGTAGGAGACTACCAGCAGGAAACGGGGATGGGCGCGTATGAAGCCGCCTTTCTTCTCCAGAGGCAGGATGCGGCGGTGGTCGGCCAGGGGGTGGATGAGGACCATGGTGTCCTTGCGCGCCTCCACCACCTCGTCCAGATAGCAGATGGCTCCCGTCTTCACCGCTGCGGTGAGGGGGCCGTCCACCCACACCGTCTCGTCCCCTCGCAGCAGGTAACGCCCGACGAGGTCCCCGGCGGTGAGATCCTCGTGGCACGCGACGGTGATCAGGGGGAGGTCGAAGCCTCCTTCCCTGCCCAGGAGCCATGACATGTATTCGAGGAAGCGCGTCTTGCCGCAGCCGGTGGGGCCCTTGAGGTTCACCGGCAGGCTGGCGCGGTAGGCGGCGCGGAACGTCTCCACTTCGTCGCCCACCGGGATATAGAAGGGCTCATCGTGGAAGACATGTTCCTCGTAGGATATCTCCCTGCTCACCTGGATGCCGCCGTCCATACCCGTCTCCGCCCCCCTTCGCAGGATATTCCAATCGTTGTGTCGCCGTACGGCTTTCTCTAGCTATTCTAACAGACGCAAGGCGCCGCATTTCCTCGCCACCACCCCATACGGCTAGGTGCCGGGTATTGCGGATGAGGGCGACGGTCATATCCCGCCCCCATGGTCTGGCAACCGGATCAGGGCCGAGATCCATCACCGCCCACATCCAATGCAAGAAGCGCTAATGCGATAAGCGTGGAGGGATAATAAATGATGAGGATGGTCAAGCCAGGCCGAGGGGTCCGTTCCCTCCGGGGGTCAAAGCCACCTACGCTTTTTGCGGAAGAACCTTATATAATCTCTACAAGACGAGAGCTGCATCCGTTGTCCAGGAGGTATTGATCATGGTGATCGTAGATTCCCATACCCACATGCAGGCCGCGATCGATGGCGTTACGCTCGATCCCGCGCGGCGGAAGATGACCAGGCTGCTGATGTGGAACTACGAGCTCCTGGGGTTCAACAATCCCCTGTGGAAGGGGGAGCCCCCGGAATGGGCCCGCATCGTCATCGCCATGGAGGGACAGCTCAGGATCTCCATGGGCTGCAAGGAGAACCTCCTGCGCTATATGGACAAGAACGGCATAGACCGGAGCGTGGTGCTGCCCATCGCCCCCTTCGCCGGCCCCGGGGAGTACCTGGAGACCTGCGCCGGGGAGCCGCGCCTCATACCCTTCACCAGCGCCCATCCCTCCCAGGAGTGGGAGAAGGGCATGAAGGAGGCCATGGAGGGAGGCTGCAGGGGGCTGAAGATCCATCCCATCCTGCAGCGCATCCCCCCCGAGGGCCCTTTCTATTTCGACCTCCTGGAGGCCTTCGCCCCCTACGGGAGGCCCGTGCTCATCCATGCGGGGGAGTTCGACTATTACGTCGTCAAGGACGGATATGCCCCCTACGGCGACACGCTGCGTTTCGAGAAGCTGGTCTCCGCCTTCCCCGGGGTGCCCTTCATCCTCGGCCACATGGGGCTCTACTACCCCGAGAAGGCGCTGGCGCTGGCGGGGCGCCACGACAACGTGTACCTGGAGACATCCTTCCAGCCCGTACGGGTGGTGAAGAAAGCGCTGGAGGTGGCCGGAAGGGAGCGGGTGATGTTCGGCTCGGACTGGCCGGAAAGCGATTCCAGGTACGCCTTGGGGATCGCGCGCAAGGCGGCGGGTGAGGACGCGGAGCTGCGCGAGAGGCTGACGGGCGGAAATATCCTCGCCCTGGTGGATTGAGCGGAGTTCATTTCCGGGAGGGCGCCGTCGTTTACGCGCCGCATGCTCTCGCGGTTGGTCGAGACAGGGGGGTGTTGAGATGAAAAGGATATGGAAGACGGAGTTGGACGAACTCATCGAGGTGCTGGGCATAAAGAGCAAGCCGGTGGCCGTGGCCTTCACCAACGACGAGGTGAAGGCGGGCAAGCAGAAGCGGGTATGGATGTGCAATTCCTTGAAGCAGGCGGCGAGGGGGAAGTCGTACGTCATCGACGTAGAGACCTCGCTCTGCCCCGGCGGCAGTTGGCATTGCGGGCTCACCCCGCCCCTCTCCGGCCCGACCTTTCGCGGCCTGCAGTGGTTCCTCACCCGCGGCGAGAAGCTCACCCACTCCATCACCAGCTTCCACCGCATGATGGAGCTGGCCGCGCCTCCCCCCACGGGCTTGAGTGAGCGCATCCTCGTCGGCCCCATTGCGGAAGCGGAGTTCCGGCCCGACCTGGTGGTATTCCTGGTAAACGCGGAGCAGGCCTGCCGCATCATCTCGCTCGATCACTTCTGGGACGGCATCCCGCTGCAAGTGGAGGTGACGGGCTCCCTCTGCTCCTCGGCCATCGCCTATCCCATCGTCACCGGCCGCACCAACGTCACCTTCGGGGACTGGACCGCCCGCCGCATGCAGAAATACGGTCCGGACGTGGTCTTCGTGAGCGTGCCCTACGAGAGGGTGCGCAACCTCGCCGCCGCGGTGCCGGAGTGCTCCGCCGGCTCCGCGGAACTGGAGATTCCTGCCGAGATACGCCGCGTCATGGAGCAGCGCTAGCTCACGACCGGTTACGCACGGCGGTTCCGGAGTCCGGAAAGGATCTCCTGGCGCGATTGATGGGCGTGCCCTCCCTTGATCCCGGCTGCATCCAGTTCGGATGCGCGGACTGGTTCTGGGAGCGGCAGGTGAATTCGTATGTCCCGCAGGTGGAGCCGGACCGCTTCAGATACTCCGATACCGCGACCATCACCTACGAGGATGCGCTGTATATCCAGAGGACCAGGGATCTCTTCTTCGACGAGATCAGACGCTTCTTGTAACCCTTGCAGGCCGAGCGTGTTTCCTCTTGCAGTAAAAACAAATCCGGCGCGACAGGGCTGTCTCGGTCAGACCGACAAAGATGCCAATACTCCGGGGGAGTCTTTGCGCCATTTTTCGGGAGATCCCGGTGTAGAGCCGGGAACGGTAAACGACGCAGGCGGCGCGCATCAGGCCGCCGGCCGGAGAGAAAGGAAGGTATGTGTATGAAGAACGCGGGTAATGTCTGGCAGTACATCCAGAAGGGGCTGTCCCGCTCGGAGCGGGGCTTGATCATACAGGAGGAAAAGGGGGAGAAGGCGTATAGTCCCGATGAGCTCACGGCGGCAGCGGAGAGGGTCGCATGCGGCCTCGTGCGCGCCGGCATAGAGCCGGGTGACCGCGTGGGCATCATGGCGCAGACCACCCCGGCGACGGTCATGGCCTTCCTGGGTTGCTGGGCCGCGGGAGCGGTGGCGGTGCCCCTGCCGCTGCCCATGCGCGCCGTGGACCCCCTTTCCTTCATCGAGCAGAGCCGCATGCGCCTGGAGAGGGTGGGGGCGAAGCTGCTCACCCTCCCGGGATCGTTCATGCCCATGGTGGGCGATATCGGCATGGGGGTGAAGATGGTAGCCTGCGAGGAGCTGGACCGCGGAGGCGGCCTCCCCGCGGCGCCGACAGCTCCCGATGACATCGCACTGGTGCAGTTCACCTCCGGCTCCACCAGCGAGCCGCGCGGCGTCGTGCTCACCCATGCCAACATCATGGCCAACGTGCGGGCGATATCCCGCAAGGTCAAGGTGAACCACAAGGACAGGATCGTATCCTGGATGCCCCTCTATCACGACATGGGCCTCATCGGATTCCTCGTAACCGCCTTGAGCTCCGGCGCCTCGCTCGTCCTCATGTCGCCGCAGAGTTTCGTGGCCGACCCGTCGCTGTGGATGCGCACCATGAGCGAGCACAGGGCCACCATCACCGGCGGGCCCAACTTCGCTTTCGCGCTGTGCACGCGCGTGCTCAAGTCCGGAGGAGCGGGGGACCTCGATCTCTCCTCCCTGCGCCTCGCGCTCAACGGGGCCGAACCCGTGGACCCGGACGCCATGGACGGGTTCGTGGAGGTGGGAACGGCGTACGGGCTGAAAGCCGAGGTCCCGTATCCCGTTTACGGTCTCGCCGAGGCCACCCTCGCCGTCACCTTCCCGCAGCCCGGAAGGCGCTACCGCCTGGACCACGTGTCGAGGGACGGCATCGAGGAAGAACGCATGGCGCTGCCGGCGGAACCCGGGCAGGAGGGAACACGCACCCTGGTGTCGCTGGGTACCCCCCTGGAAGGACTGGAGGTAAGCGTGGTCAAGGAGGGCGGTTGCGAGGCCGGGGAGAGGGAAGTGGGGGAGGTATGCGTGAGCGGACCATCCGTCATGCGGGGATACTGGGGCGACGCCGAGGCTACAGCCCAAACCCTTCGCGATGGACGTCTTCACACCGGGGACCTCGGTTACCTGGCCTCGGGCGAGCTCTTCCTGGTGGGCAGAATCAAGGACATGGTCATCATCGGCGGCCGCAACCTCTTCCCGGAGGACGTGGAACGCTGCGCCGAACGCGTGAGCGGGATGCGCAAGGGCAACGCGGTGGCGTTCGGCGTCACCACCAAGCGGGGCAGGGAGCGCCTGGTGCTCGTGGGCGAGACGCGCCTGTCCTGCGCGGAAGCGGCGCGGGAGGCGGCGCGCGCGGTATCCAGCGCGGTGAGGGAAGAGATCGGCGTGCCGGTGCGCGAGGTCATACTGGTGCCCGCGGGGACCCTGCCCAAGACCTCCAGCGGGAAGAAGCGCCGTTTCCAGTGCCGCGACCTCTACCTGGGAGATGCCCTACAGCCGGTAGCCCGCAGCGGCGCCGCCATCGGCATCTAAGTACTCCGGTCCGTAAATACGGTAACGTATCGAGAGCGTCGCTGCGCCAC
>CAZQFX010000109.1:0-9675 GCA_964592775.1 uncultured Actinomycetota bacterium | reverse complement strand
ATGGGCGCCTCGCATGAGTTGCATCCAACCCCGATCCCACCTGGGGTCAGCCCTGGAACGGGATCGATCCCACCTGGGGTCAGCCCTGGAACGGGATCGGCAGCAGGGGCCGCGATTTGCCTCCTGACGAAGCCTGGTCACTTTCATACTCATACAAACGGCCCCATGATCAATAGCTAGTTGCTTGATCCCGTTCCAGGGCCGCCCTGAAAATAGCGGCCCGCGATTTCATCCTCGGTGATGTCGCGGCCGCGCGACATGGATGACGGCCCCTCTTTCTTCTTGTGCTCTGCCGTTTCTCCACAACCGAGGACTAGAGGCCCGGTCGCAAAGGGCTTCTTTCCGATTTTCCCGTATTGCGGAAGAACCACAAACGTTAACACATAGCCGTTACGGGGAATAGATCTCGGGGGCACGGGCTTTGCCCGGACCTCTCGGGCAGATCCCGAGACCACTCGGCCCGATCGAAGCTACACAAATTCCTTGCAGAGGAAGTAAAAAAGAGGGGGTACGTAAGGCCCCCCTCTTGAAGTCCGGCGTTCTTACTTCAACTGCTCGCGCGAGAAGCCCAGGAGACGCCTTGCCGTGACCAGCAGCTGTATCTGCCCGGTGCCCTCGAAGATGTCGTTGATCTTGGAGTCCCGCATCCACTTCTCCAGCAGCAGTTCGCGGGAATACCCGAGCGGTCCCATCAACTCCACCGCCTTCTGGGTTATGCGGGTCACCGCGAGCCCGGCTTTGGCCTTGGCCATGGATGACTGCAAGTCGTTGCGGAGGCCGTTGTCGAGCATCCACAGCGCCCTCCAGGTGAGCAGCCGCGCCGCCTTGAGGTCCGCCTCCATCTGCATGAGGTCCCGCTCCAGGGATGAAAGGCGCTGGGGGTTGATGCCGTAGCGCAGCTCAAGCCCTTCCTCCGCGAGCTTCTGCTTGAGGAAATCGAGGGAAGCCTGGCCCACGCCGATGGCCATGGCCGCGACCAGCGGGCGCGTGGCGTCGAAGGTGGCCATGACCTTCTTGAAGCCCTCGGTCTTGGTCTTGTCCACCACCTCGGCGCTCCCCAGGATGTTCTCCTTGGGAATGCGGCAGTCCATGAAGGAGATGGATACGGTGTCCGAGCAGCGGATGCCCATCTTGTCCTCGATCTTGGTTATCTCCATGCCCGGGGCGCCGTGTTCCACGATGAAGGGCTTGATGCCCGCACGGCCCGCCTGCTTGTCGATGGTCGCCCATACGACCACGAAGCCTTCCGAATCCTCCAGGGCGCTCTTCCCGGAGGTGACGAAGATCTTCTCGCCGTTGAGCACCCACTCGTCGCCGTCCAGGACCGCGCTGGTCTTGAGGTTGGCGGTATCCGATCCCGCCTCCGGCTCGGTGATGGCCATGGCGCCCCAGGCCGGCTCTTCACCGGCGAAGCGGGCCAGGAACTTCTCCTTCTGCTCCGGGGTCCCGCTGGCCTGCACGGCAGCTCCGCCCAGGCCGGGGCCGGGGAAGGCCAGGGCGATGCCCGCGTCTCCCCAGAAGATCTCCTCCACGGTGATCGCCCCCGCGAGGTTGGCCTCGCGGGGCTTCTTCTCCTTCGGCTCCTCGCCTTCCTCTTTCTTCTCCTTCTTCTCCGGGCTGCCCAGGGCTCCGGCGATACCGCCGCCCATCACCTTCTGGACCATCTTGAGGAGGTCCCATGGCTTCTCGTGTTCCTGCTCGTCGTACTGGCGGGCGATGGGGCGCACCGCGCTCTCTGCGAACATGTGGACCATGTTCCTGGTGGCCTTGATACGCGGAGAGAGTTCGAAATCTATCATCTTCCCACCTCCCTATACCATCACGAAGCCTTCAAAGGTGGCAAAACCGCGCGCGTTGCGGAACCACAACTCCACGGGATTGTCCCTGACGTAGCCGTGCCCGCCCATGATCTGCACGCCGCGGTCGCACACCATCATGGCCATGTCCGCGGCATAGTTCTTGGCCAGCGCGGCTTCTTTTTCGAAATCCATGCTCTTGTCGCACCTCCACGCGGCCTCCCAGGCCAGCAGGCGCGCGGCATCCACCTCTATGGCCATCTCCGCGATCATGAAGGCGATGGCCTGGCGCGAACCGATGGGCTCGCCGAAGGCTATCCTCTGGGTCGCGTAATCGATGGAATGCTCGAGTGCCTTGCGGCTCATGCCCACCGCCAGGGCGGACAAGGCGAGCCGGGAGCGCGAGAGCAGCCTGAGGAAATCGCAGCCCGCATCGCCGCCTAAACGCGCGGTCAGGGGCAGCCTGCAGTCCTTGAAGGTGACAGGGTAGGTGGCCAGGGCTTTGATGCCCATGTTCTTCTCCCGCTCCCCCACGGACATTCCCTTGGTGCCGGCGGGCACGATGAACCCGTCCACTCCGGCGAAGCCCATCCCCGGCGAGGTGGCCGCGAACACCAGCACGTTCTCCGCCCCCTCGGCCAGCGGCACCAGGCACTTCCCGCCGTTGAGCACGTATTCATCCCCGTCGCGGACCGCGGTGGTCCTGAGCGCGGAGGCGCAGAAGTTGTAATAGGGCTCCACGAGCGCGCTCGAGGCCGCCTTGTATTCTTCCTCGCAGAAAGCCGGGAGGTACTGCTGCTTCTGTTCCTCAGTGCCCTGGTCGAGAACGCAGATCGCGAGCACGGAGGGCGCCATGAGATGGAGCCCCGCGGAGAGGTCCCCCCAGGCCAACTCCTCCAGGGCGATAAGCCCGGTGAGGGAGGAGGGTTCTTCTCCGAACCCCTCGTACTCTTCTGGGATCCATCCTCCCAGGAGCCCCAGCTCCCATCCCTTGGCGATCACTTCTCCAGGAACGCCGTTCTGCTCGTCGCTCTCCCTCATGATCGGCTCGATGTGGTCGGCCGCGAAGGAAGCGACGGTCTCCTGGACCATTTTCTGTTCGTCGCTCATCTCAAACGAAACCATACGCTTCACCCCTTATTCCTACGAGTAATGGAACGCATCTCACGGGATACAGCTTTGCGATAATCCTGCCTTGCCCTCCTTTCACGCCACATGTCCGACGTTCCCGAATATACGCTCATGTCCCGCCACTTCACGGCTACGGCGCCCCTCCTGCGGTCCCGGTCTGCGGGATGCGACGGGACTGCCGCCGGCGCCTATGCCGGCCGCCCGCTTCCCAGTGCGCTGCGCAGCGCCCTCTTGACGTCTCCCGCGTCCGGTATGAGCGCGCGTATATGATACTCTACGATCGTGTCCGCCAGGTTCTCGATGTCCACCTCGCTCTCGGGCAACAGGTGCTCCATGACCAGATATATCGTGGATCCCATCACCACGGATGCAACGACCTTCACGTCGCATTCCCTCATCATGCCGCGGTCGTACATCATCTGGAACTCGGCTACGAGTTTTTCCCGCGCCAGGCTCGAAAGTTCGCCGACCCTTTCCGAGAAGTCCTCGTCCTTGCCCAGGGCCTCACGGTAGGCGATATTCGTGAGGTACGGATTGACATGATGGTATTCAAGGACCCTCAGCATGTTCTCCCGCCAGGTCCAGAGCACCCTGTTCCTGCGCGCAAAAGACTCCTCCAACCTGCGGTGGTTCTCCTCGAGCAGCTCGGCGTAGCCGCGGAAAAAGGCCTCGATGAGCTCGAGGAAGATCTCTCTCTTGGAGTCGAAATATAGATAGAAAGTACCTCTTCCTATTCCGGCCTCATCAACTATATCCGAGACGGAGGCCATGCGGTAGCCCTTGCGCGAAAAAACCGCCGCCGAGGCCTCCAGGATATGCTCTCTCCGCTCCTGCGCGGGCATCCGTTTTATGGGTACTGACATGTCATTACAATAATATGGGGGTGGGATTTAGTCAAACGCAAAAGGCCCAATCCCCCATCCCCGGGCCGGAAGAACATCCCGTCTGCGCTGACGCAAGCCCGGGGAACTACCAGGTCGGTCGCAGCGAGCGCGCAAGTAACCGGCTTGTCGGTCCCGAGAGGTTGGCTGCGCAGCCGAGCGAGACCGTTACCTGGAGGCCCCGGGCCGGATAAAAGCGAGCAAGGGCCGTCCCCCCGGCTCGGGAACTCAGGCGAGCTTCTTCGGCCAGTCGTTGAGCAGTAGGCTGGCCACCGCCATGCCCGAGATCATCGCCCCTGGCACCCCCAGGCCGGGGTTGGTGCACTGGCCGGACTGGTAGAGCCGGTCGATGAAACGCGAGCGGTAATTGGGGCGGAAGGGCCCCATGTTGGGCAGGCTCATCTCGATGCCGAAGAAGGCGCCCTCGGCGACGTTGAGGCGCCGCTCCAGCTCCGTGGGGGGTACGGAATCCATCCACTCCACGCGGCTCGCGAGCCCCGGGTAACACCTCTTGTCGAGGTAGTTTATGCACTCCCATGCCCAATCGTCCGCGATGTCGTCCCAGTTGTCGTACTTGAGGTTGTAGGGGCCGATGTAGATGGCGTACAGGACCTGCTTGCCGGGGGGCGCCATCCCCGGGTCGTCGAAGGTGTTGTCGATGACCAGGTACATACCGTCGGCGGCCCTGTACATCAGCCCGCGGTCGTAGAAATCCGTCCACACGTTGTCCACCCTCGCCCGCTTCTGGGCCACCAGGGACATGTGAGCCTTCACGCTGTCGAGCCTCTCCGAGAGCCCCACGTAGAACATGGGCGCGGGTATGGAGCATGGCTGGCGGCGTACCGTACGCGTGACCCATCCCGGCAGGTTCGCGTCCTTGAGCAGGTTGAAATAGGTGAAGCGCGAGTGGGTGTTCGAGACCACCGCCCTGGCGCTCAACACCTCCCCGTTCGAGAGCTTCACGCCCCTCGCCTCCCGCCCCTGCATGACGATGCTGTCCACTTCCGCCTCCAGCCGCAGCTCCGCGCCGAAGTCCTGCGCGATGCGCGCGAGGGCCCTGGGGATGGAGATCATGCCGCCCTTGGGATAGTAGTATCCCATGTGGCCCATGTAGGTGATCATGGCGAAGAGCCCGAAACAGCGATGGGCCGGCAGGCCGGCGTACATATTCTCCCACCCGAAGATGAGCTGCACGTAGGGGTCGGAGAAATAGCCGTGCACCAGCTTCTCCAGGTTGTTCAGGCCCAGCTTCATCTGCACGGGGAGCGAGGGGAAGACCGCCCTGGTGTTGAACAGCTTGGCCAGGCTGGACAGCCTGGTGAGGTTCCTGACCTCCGGCATGGGGTTCTTGGCGATGCCCAGGATGACGTCCTGGACCTTGCCCAGGTCCCTGCAGTAGCGGTAGTATCCGTCCACGTCCTGGGGAGCGATCTGTCTTATCACCCGCGCCATCTCGTCGACGTCCCTCGGCAGGGCGACGTCGCTGCCGTCCTCGAAGTGGACCTGGTAGACGGGATCGATGAGGCTCCAGTCGATGTAGTCCTCGAGGCGCAGGTCCAGCATCTCGAACAGCTTGTAGTAGAGTTCGTTGCCGATGACGAAGACCGCCCCCACCTCGGGCTTGAACCCCTCGACGTCGTAGTTGGAGCAGCAACCCCCCACGCGTTCCAGGCGTTCGAGCACCAGTACCTTGAGGCCTTCCTTGGCCATCAGCGAGGCCCCGGTGAGTCCGCCTACTCCCGCGCCGATTATTATCACGTCGTAGTCGTAACCCATGTCCACCACCCCTTCAGATAAAGAGCCTGAACGGCATCTCGCGCAGCTCGAACAGGTTCCTCTTTATGCGCCGCCTCTGCTCGTCATCGAGGCGCATGGCCCAGGCGGCGCCAAGGCATGCCCCGATGCAGAGGCAGATGATGATCGGCAAGGCATGTTTCAAGGATGGTTTTCCCGTATTCGACGTCCCCATCGGCAGCCTCCAGTGCTCGTTCCCTCCCAGGACGTGCAATATCTTTATATTTCGATATGCCATACACGTCAAGTGAGTCTGTACGCCGGCGGCGGTGGCCCTATAGCGAGGTCATGCGCGGCGCGTTTCCGCGGTCACAGGATCGGGAAGGTCAGCTCTACGGCCGTGCTGGGAACGGTGAAGCCCGCGTGGGTCTTCCAGTAGAGGATGGGCCACCCCTTTTCCTCCGCGACGCGCCTCACCGCCCTCTGGGGATTCACGGCCACGGGATGGCCCACCGCCTCAAGCAGGTGCAGGTCGGCCAGGCTGTCGGAATAGAAGTAGCAATCCGACAGGTCCACCCCGCGCTCCTGCGCGTACTGCCGCGCCAGGACCGCCTTCCCCTCGGCATAGGGCATGGGCATCCTTATTTCGTCGGTGAGGCGGTTGTCCCGTACCTCCGCGATGGCGGCGATCTTGCCGTCCGCTCCCAGCTGTGTCCTCACCTTCTCGGACATGTACTCGCCCGCGGCGGTGGCGATGACCGTATGGTGCCCGCGGTCCCTGTGGCTGGCGATACAATCCGCGCCTTCTTTGAACAGGCGCGGCATGACGTATCGCTCGTAAGACTCGTCCAGCATGGCCAGGAGTTCGCTCATGTCGTACTTGCCGCATTCGCGGAAGGTCCAGCGGTATACCTCCTCCCGGGGCAGGCGGTCCAGCCGGTAGAGCACGGTGAACTTGACGGCCTTCCATATCGCTTCCAGCCCCATGCGGCGCGTCTTGACCATGTATATGACCACCAGGTTGCCGTTGGCCCCGTCCAGCAGCGTGTGGTCCAGGTCGAAAAAGGCGATGGGTTGGGGTGACATATGGGTTCCCTTCATCTGTTGGTGAAGACTATCTTGATGGCCTTCTCCCTGCCCTTGTTCATGGTGGTATCCAGGGCCTTGCGCCACTCGTCCAGGGTGAAGCGATGGGTCACTATGTGCGACAGATCCACCCTGCCCTCTTCCAGCAGTTGCAGGGCAAGCTCGAACTCGTGCTTCCTCTCGCCGTCCAGGACCTCGTCCTGGTATGCGTAGATGCCGCGTATGGTCAGCTCCCTGAACCAGACCGGCACCCAATCCACCTTCTTTACCGGGCTTATTCCCAGCAGGTTGTACCACCCACCCCCGGCAATCACCCGCAGGGCGGAGTGTATGGTCGAGGTGGAACCCACGGCGTCGAAGACGCGGTTCACCCCGCCTAGCAGCAGGGGCCGGGCCATGAGGGGAGAGTACATCTTCGCGCCGGTGAGTTCGGCCACGCGCCTGTAGAACTGCTTGCCTCCGGGCTTGATGACCTCCTCCGCCCCCATGCGCTTCGCCACCTCGCTATGGAAGGGGTCGATCTCCACGCCGAGGATGCGGATGTCGGGATGGAGCGCTTTCAGGGCGGCAACGGTGCAAAGCCCCATGACGCCGTGCCCGATGACCATCACCGTCTCGCCGGCCTCTATGGGATTGGCCAGGACCATGTGCAGAGCGGTGGAGAAGGGCTCGACCAGAACGGCGTTCTCGTCACTGACGCCGTCCGGCACCTTGTACAGCTGCGAGACGTGCGCCACCCCCATCTCGCTGATGAATCCAGGGGCGTCTCTGCAAATCCCCACGTACATGCCCGGGGCCAGTCTCCCCTCGGTGATGTTCTCGCAAAGCTGGTAGCGGCCTTTCACGCACATGCGGCAGGGAGGTGCGATGCCACGCTGTTCGCAACCGAGGGCGGGCATTACCACCACCCGGTCTCCCGGCGCGAACCCCCTCACCTCCGCGCCCGCCTCCGCTATCTCCCCGCACACCTCGTACCCGAGCACGCAGGGGAAGGAGGGGAACGGCTCCATGGTGAGGCTCTCGCGGCAGAGCACGGTGCCGAGATCGCTGCCGCAGAACCCGGACAGCCTGGGTCTTACGGTCACCCATTCGGGACCGATCAGCTTCGGCTCCTCGATCTCCCTCATCTGTACCGGCGCCCAGGAAGAGAAGACCACCCGGGGCCTGATCCGGGATAACGCCCCGGTGAGCAGGTAAGCCGGGATGTTCAGTTTGAAAGTCAAGGCTTTCATCCCCATCACCTCCCGTATCTCCGTGCCAAGATACCCCCGTACCTCGTAATCAGCAGCTCTTTCCCGTGAACTTCGCCGGCCTCTTCTGCAGAAAGGAGGTGATTCCCTCCACCACGTCGGGGGTGCTCACCGCGATCCCCTGCAGGGAGGCCTCCGTCTCCAGCGCCGTGTCCAGGTCCGACTCGAAGGAGCGGTTGAGCATGCGCTTGATCATGCCGATGGCCCGCGTCGGCCCCTGCGCCAGCTTGCGCGCCATCTCCATGGCCTCGTCCATGAGGGACTCGTGGGGAACGACCTTGCTCACCAGGCCCAACTCCAGGGCACGCCGGGCGTCTATCGCCTCGCCCGAGAAC
This sequence comes from uncultured Actinomycetota bacterium, assembly GCA_964592775.1. Classification (GTDB taxonomy): domain Bacteria; phylum Actinomycetota; class Geothermincolia; order Geothermincolales; family RBG-13-55-18; genus SURF-21. Next base: position 1,462 of record CAZQFX010000109.1, on the reverse strand, counting down.
GCGAGCTCCTTGGCCTTGGAGAGCCCGACGAGGCGCGGCAGGAAGAAGGTGCCGCCCATGTCCACGACGAGTCCCCGCCGTACGAAGACCTGGATGAAGCGCGCCTTCTCCGATGCTATGAGCAGGTCGCAGGCGAGGGCGAAGTTGCACCCCGCGCCCGCGGCGTCGCCGTTTATGGCCCCGATGACCGGCTTCTCCAGGGTGGTAAGCCCCCGGATGACGGAGGAATAGATATGCGTGGTGAGGCGCATGCCGACGGGAGTGGCGGCATCGGCGCGAGCCCCGCCTCCCGTGAGGTCGGCCCCGGTGCAGAAACCCCGGCCGGCGCCGGTGATGACCAACGCCCGGCAGTCGTCGTCCTGGTGCAGCTCCTCGAACCTGTGGGTGAGCGCCAGCAGTATGTCGTTGTTGAAGCAGTTCATGACCTCGGGCCGGTTGAGGGTTATCACCTCGACCTGGTCCTCCCGCGTGAAGATTACGTCCTCCAAGGCCCACCTCCTTGCTTTCCAGCCGCTGTCTCCGGGTTCCGGCCGGTCATCCGGCTCTCATTTCCCTCGCGTATCCTTCAATGCCAGCAGGTCCGCTCCCACCAGGCTGTGAACGGCGCCCTCGATCTCCCGGGCGGTGCGCCGCATGAAATCCGCGGACTGGCCCAGCGGATCGTCAATTCCGAAACGATGGTCGTAGATATGGAAGTAATGGAGAAGGAAAACGCGGAGTTTCATGTTGAGGTCCTGCTCGTCCCCGCCCGGGTCCAAACCCTCTATATGCCGTATCCGCTTCCGTAGTTCCACCAGCCTTTTCTCGGGGTCCTTCTCCTCCAGCTCCCGCCCTTTCCTCCCTCCTTGGATGACGAACTCCTTGAGGGTGAAGACGCGGTCTACGGCATCCTGGTACGCGGTAAGGAGGCGCGAGCTGTTGTGCATGGCCATGGCCAGGATAAGATCGGCTCCCTCCACGTCTTTCCCGTTCAGGAGGTGGGCGCGGTGTCCCGATATATCCATCCCGAACTCCTCCATGACCGAGAGCACCTCCGGCGGCGGCGCATCGCCCTCGCCGGCCTGCAGCCCCGCGGAGCCCACGGCCACCTCCAGGCGTCCGTCGAGCGCGGACAGCTCCCGTCTCAGAAAAGCCTCGGCCATCGCGCTGCGGCAGATATTGCCGGTACAGACGAAAAGGATCTTCAAGAAGCGCTCCTCATGCTCACGGGGTGTGCGTCTCGCCTCCTGCGTTCTCGTTCCTCCCGTTCGTTCCGGATACGTGTAGAGCCGGCTATCATCATTATCCCCGCCATGGGGGATTTGCTCAATCGCCGAGTATCTCCCGCGGCGCGGTGGATGGCTCCGTCGACGCCGCCTCCCCCCAGCAGGCTCTTGTTCGCGGCGTTGACGATCGCGTCCACGTCGCAGGCCGTGATGTCGCCCTGGGTTACCTCGATCCTTCCCCCCAAGGAGACCCGCGT
>CAZQFX010000108.1:0-9780 GCA_964592775.1 uncultured Actinomycetota bacterium | reverse complement strand
TATTTATGAGTCAACGAATAGGTTTTCGAGTAGATTTTCTATTGACGCAACGGGTAGTTATTTACCAGGCATTTTATAAATAAGGTTCTTCTGCATGGTCCTTCTCCCAGAAGTGTGGGTAGCCGGCCTGAACGCTCCCCGTATCTTCAGAAAGAAGTACTCCTCATCTCTATACCCATAGGCCACCCTCTTTATGACCTTGATTTTGTTGTTGATTCCCTCTAGCACCCCGGTATGAATGGGATAACGGCGGTGGGCCAGGATACCGGGGAGCCTTCTTCCAAGTACCCCGATCCGTAAATACGCTCGCAACAGGTCGCCGCTGCATCCCCGCCCGCTGCGTTCCGCTCCCTCGACGTACTCGCAGAGTACGCCTCAGTCGCGCGCCTTGCGGGCGTGGCGCAGCGACGCTCTCGATACGTTACCGTATTTACGGACCGGAGTACTAGGCATCCTGGCGAATTTCTTCAAAGGCTCGATCTTGGAGTAGATGGCCCTGCGGTACCAACCCCGGAAGAAGCGCTCCGCATGAATGCCTTTCACCGGCCGTTACAACACCTTTCCTCGAAGGATCCCTGGGTTCTCCAGGGCGACCGGATGCCCTAGGGGCACCCCTGGTCCAGGTAGCGTAGGACCACCTGGCGGGACTTGAGGGGGCGGTCCAGGAAGCTCTCGGAGAAGCGGAAGGCGGTACTCAACACTTCCTTGCGGAGGCGGGGGGCCTCCTCGCGGCGGGCTATGGTGGCCATGTCCTCGCGCAAAAGGCTGCGTATGAGGGCGAGGCTTTCGGGGGAGACGGCCGCCCGGCTTTTCAGGGCGGGAGAGCAGGCGCCGCAGGTGACTCCTCCCCCGATCAGGTCCATGCATGCCGGTCCGTTCTCGATCTCCCGCCCGCAATGCAGGCAGTGATCGAGGTGGGGGTGGTACCCGATAAGGGAGCACACCTTGAACTCGAATGCCGCCAGCAGGAGCCCGGGATCCGAGACGTCCCCCTCCAGCGTGTCGAGGGTGATGCACAGGGCGTCGAAGATGCGGGGGATGCTCTGATTCTCGTGCAGCGATTTCTCTACCATCTCCAGCATGGCCTCTCCGAAGAGGAACTTGGAGAAATCGGCGCGCACAGCCGCGTGGGACTGGATTATATCCGCCTGCACCACAGTATCCAGGTTCCTGCCCTCGTGGAGCACGATATCGAGGTAGGTGAAGGGCTCCAGGCGGCCCCCGAACTTACTCTTGGTGCGCTTGATCCCCTTGGCGACGGCACGGCGCAGGCCGCGTCCTCCGGTGATCATGGACAGGATGCGGTCGGCCTCGCCCAGGTCGTACGCCCTGAGGATTACGGCTTGCTCCTTATAGGTGGCCACAGCGGCCCTATTCCTCCCGGATGCTCCCGAAACGGCGTTCCCTGGACTGGTATTCCCGAATGGCGTCGGCGAGGTCCTGGCCGCGGAAGTCTGGCCAGAGGACATCGGTGACGTAGATCTCGGTATACGCCAGTTCCCAGATACAGAAATTACTGATGCGCATCTCGCCCGCCGTGCGTATCAGCATGTCGGGATCTGGGACATCGGGCACGTAGAGGTAGGAGCGGAACCTCTCCTCGTCCACGTCGCCGGGCGCCACGATACCCGAGGAGATGTCGTCGCAGAGGAGGCGGACGGCGTCGACGATCTCCGCCCTTCCCCCGTAGTTGAAAGCGATATTCAGGGTCATACCTGTGTTTTCGCGCGTGAGCTCCACAGCGTTGTCGATGGCCTGCAGGGTGGAGCGGGGGATCCTTTCCCTCCGTCCCATGTGCCGGATGCGTATGTTACGCGCGTGGAACTCGTCCACGCGCTTGTTGAGGAGGTTGCGGTTGAAACTCATGAGGAATTCCACCTCGTTGGCGGGGCGGTTCCAGTTCTCGGTGGAGAATGCGAAGAGGGTTATGGCGCCGAGCCCCCAGCCGGAAGCGGTGCGCACGATATCCGTTATCGACTCCTCCCCGGCCTTGTGCCCGGCGATGCGCGGGAGGTTGCGGCGCTCTGCCCACCTGCCGTTGCCGTCCATGATGAGGGCAATATGATATGGCAACTCGCCTTCCGGCTTAGGGATCCTGGTCTCGCTCACCGTGCCTCATCCCCAGTCCGTTCCATCCGGTCCGCCTACAGTTCGCCTGGCGCCTGCGGGGGGGTCCCCCCACCCGGCTGCCCCGCTTCGTCCTGCTGTTTGAAGATGATCCTCTGCAGGGCGTAGACGCCGAGTATCGAGATGGCGCAGCTCTTCTGGGAGGGCATCTTCGAGGTCGGCACATACAGGGAGCACTCGTCGTGACATGGGGAGAGCGCTCCAGCGATAGCGGAGATGCGGAACGGACAATATGCGCCGGGAACGTTACCCATCCTTACCTCCTAGTTGGTAACCTCAAAGCCATGCTAACACATTATCCTAAAACCGTAAGGCCGCGCTACGATGGTTTATAAATCCCACCTGGGGTCAGCCCTGGAACGGGATCGGCAGGGGTCCGCCATCCCACCTGGGGTCAGCCCTGGAACGGGATCGGCAGGGGTCCGCCATAAAATTCACTCCCCGATACCATGTGTTGTGCCCTCGGTCGCCGAAGATTTTCCTCCACCGTGATGTCGCGGCTGCGCGGTATGGATGACTGACCCCCGGAGGGAACGGGATGATCCCCTTCCAGAACCTTCGGCCTGTCCTAACCTTCCTCATCCTCCATTCACCCACAATTATTGCTGAACACCGAGCGGGTTAACTATGCGCGGGGGTAACCACGCAAGGCGCTGCGTGTTTATAATTACGGGTATGGGCCGATATGGCGGAAAGGAGAGCGGAAGATTGTCGGGCGGTAATTACGGGGAGATGACACATCACGAGGACGGCGCCCTGGTGCGCCGGGCCAAGGAGGACCGGGAGGCCTTCGAAGAGCTGTACCTCAAGTACCTCAAAAAGGTCTATACCTACGTCTACTACCGCGTGGGCAATGTGGACGACGCCGAGGACATTACCGAGAGCGTCTTCCTCCACGCCCTCATCCATCTCGATCGCTACCAGGACAGGGGCATACCCTTCTCGGCCTGGTTGTTGCGCATCGCCCATAACCTGGTGGCCAACTGGCACCGCAGCGCGAGCCGCCGCCGCTCCGTGGGCCTGGAATCAACCGAACCGCTGCTCGACCCCGCGCCTACGCCCGAGGAGACGGCGGAGAACAGGGAGGAGTCGCGCCGTATAAGAGACATCCTGGCGACCCTCCCCGAAGAGAGGCAGCAGGCCTTGATCCTGCGTTACGCGGAGGGCATGAAGCACAAGGAGATAGGAGAGGTGATGGGCAAGAGCGCCGGGGCCATCAAGGTGCTCATCCACCGCACTCTCGTAAGTCTGCACCGGAGCCTTTCCGAAAAGGAGGATAGGCGATGAACGATAGGGAATGCGGGGAAAAGGGAATGACGGGGCGAAGGCTGCACTACCGGGATACCCTGAGGATGCTGGATGGTTACCTGCGCACGGTGGAACCCGGCTCGGAGTTCTCCCAACGGCTCGAGGAGCTGTGCGAGAGCATGGGGGCGATCGAGCTCTTCCGCAGGGAGGGCGAGGGCGGCGAGGAGAGCAGCCACCGCGGGATAATCATAGGCGGAGCCATCTTCTCGGCGCTTCCCTTCGTGGGAGTGGCGGCATATGCCATACGGAAGCACGTGCTGCGCCGCCGTGTCGTGCCCCAAGGGGTCTGAGGGATCTACCGGTCCGTGAGGATAGCGGGCATCCTCGGCCCGCATATCGCAGGGAGACGGAACCGCGGCGGTGAACTACCTGCGTGTGATCGACAAAGACCCGCGAGGGGTGGCGGGGCACAGACCAGGACGCTGACAAAATGAGGGCAGAAGTGTATGCTTTGGCATACCGGATAGCAGGTGGGCACCGGCTCGCTCGTGGGGTAAAGGAGCTTTCCCGGCGGAGAGGATAGCGGGAGGAAATGAACCGAACAGAGGTATTCGCGGTGGTGCGCGCGGCCCTGGCGGAAGCGCTGGAGCTGCCGGAGGAGGATATCGAAGAAGGCTCCCGGTTCAAGGAGGACCTGGAGGCGGACTCCCTGGACCTGGTGGAGCTGCTGCTGGAGATGGAGAAGGAATACGGCTTCAAGGTAAGCGACGATGAGGCGGCGGAGATCCTGACCGTGGCGGACGCGGTGGACCTCATCCTTCAGAAAGCCGCCGCTTGAGCGGGTAAAAGGGTTGACATGAAAGTAGGCATCCCGGGCGGGCTGCTCTATTACCGTTACGGAAGGCTGTGGAACTCGTTCCTGCATGCCATGGGAGCGGAAGTGGTGGAATCGGGCGAGACCACCCGCTCCATACTCACCTCGGGTGTGAGCAAGGCGGAGAACGAGAGCTGCCTGCCGGTCAAGGTCTTCTACGGGCACGTCCTGGCGCTGAAAGACAGGGTGGACGCGCTCTTCGTGCCGCGCCTGGTGAGCGTGAAGAAGCGCACCCATACCTGCCCCAAGATGCTGGGTCTCCCGGACATGGCGCGGGCGGCGGCCGGGCCGGGCGTGGACATCATATCCCCTACCATAGATTTCCAGTCAGGCCTCTGGCACAACTACAAGGCCGTGTATTCGCTGGGACGCATCTTCTCCACCGATCCCCTGCACATCATCGGGGCGGGTATGGCCGCGTGGAGGGAGCACCGCCTCTACCTCGAGCGCTTGACGCTGGGGCTGGACCATCGCAGCGCGCTCGAGGGCGAGGCGAGCAGCCTCCTCTGCGAGGGCCGCGAGCTCAGGATAGGGGTCATCGGGCACCACTACAACGTCTACGATACCTTCACCACCATGTCACTGCTGGAACGGCTGGGTTCCATGGGCGTCGACGTGGTGACCGCGGACATGGTGCCGGAGAAGTTCCGCGACGAGGAGCTGAAGAAGCTGCCCAAAGACATCTACTGGAGCTACGAGCAGGAGGTGGCCGGGGCCATCCTGGCCTGCACGAGGCACCGCCTGGTCGACGGCATCATCTTCATGATCTCCTTCCCCTGCGGACCGGATTCCATCATCCGCGTCCTCTGCGAGCAGGAGAACAAGCTGATAGGAAACGTCCCCATGCTCACCCTGGTCATGGACGAGCATACCGGGGAGGGAGGCTTCCTCACCCGCATCGAGGCCTTCGTGGACATGCTGCGCCGCAACAAGAACCGGGCGGAGCGGCAACGGGAGGCGGTGGCGGTATGAAGATAAGCTGGCCGCACATGGGCAGCCTGGAGTTCGTCATGGGAGGCATCTTCGAGGAGATGGGGGTGGAATACGTGCTGCCGCCTCCCAACTCCCAGCGCACCCTGGAGCTGGGAGCGCGTTACGGGCCCGAGTTCGCCTGCTTTCCCCTCAAGACCACCCTGGGCAATTTCATCGAGGCCATCGAGAACGGGGCGGATACGCTGATCATGGTCGCGGGCCGCGGCCCGTGCCGCTTCGGGTACTACGCGGAGACGCAGCGCCGTATCCTGGAGGAAGCGGGTTACGAGTTCCGCATGGTGTCCCTGGAATTCGAGCCCTCCAGGATACCCGGTACCATCCGCAACCTGCATCGCCTGAAGCAGGGCAAGTCCTGGCCGTCGCTCTACCGGGCGTTCAAGTTCGCCCTCACCAAGGCCCACCTCATAGACCGCCTGGAGCGGCAGGCTTTGCACCAGCGCTACCTCGACCGGGAGGGGGGCGCCACCACGGCGGCCCTCAAGCGCTGTTACGGCATGGTATGGGACGCGGACTCCTACGCTTCCCTCGAGAGGATCGAGGAGGAGGCCTTCGCCGTGTTGCGCGCGGTTCCCCGCGCGGAGCGGGAGGAGATAAAGATCGGCATAGTGGGGGAGTTCTACCTCGTGCTCGAGCCGTTCTTCAACCTCGGCGTGGAGGAGCAACTGGGCGGCTTCGGCGCCTACGTGGAACGCAACATCTACCTCACCGACTGGCTGCGCCCCTCGGGAGAGAGGCCGGTGCTGGGGCATCACGAGCACGGCTCGGAGCGCCTGGCCATGCCCTACCTCACGCATAAAGTGGGAGGGGAGGGCATCTTCTCCGTCGGCGACACGGCGCTCTTCAACAGCCTGGGATTCGACGGTGTGGTCCAGCTCATGCCCTTCACCTGCATGCCCGAGACCATCGCCAAGAGCATCCTCCCCCTGGTCTCGCGCGACCTGGGGATACCGGTCCTCTCGCTGGTCATAGACGAGATGACAGGAAAGGCGGGGGTGTCCACCCGCTTGGAGGCGTTCACGGACCTCGCGCGCTTCCGGCGCCGCGCCCGGGAAGAGGGACAGAGCCTTATCCTACAGCCTGCGTTCTAAATCCGTTTATAGAAAGCCTTTTTCTGGAAATATCCTAACTATTGCAAAGGGATGGGTATAGAATAATGGTTCTTCTCCGAGAAATGTGGGTGATCGGTGTTGGGACGGTGATATTCTTGAGAACATTCGTTGTCCCATTAGGAGAATTGTCATTGATATACGTCAGGCCTGGCACCGTCGTGCCGCCCTTTGGGCGTCACTGTCGCTTACGCGATGCAGGCTGTCGAGTGTTGGTGGCTAGGATCCGTGGCCCAGGAGGGTCTCCAGGGCCTCCTTGTTCTTCACGCTGGTCATGGCCAGGACCTTGTCGCCGGTCTGCAGCACCATGTCGGCGGTGGGGATTCGCATCACGTCCTCCCTCACCACGGTCACGACGATGGTCTCGGGCGGCAGCTCCAGTTCGGAGAGCGCATGGTTCACGGCGCGGCTGTCAGCGGGCACGGTGATCTCCACCAGGCAGATATCGCCCGATTGCAGCTTCATCACCGTGATGACCTCGCCCAGGGTGGTCTCCTCCTCGACGATGGTGGCGATGATATCCGAGGCGCTCACCTCGACGTCCACCCCGAAACCCTTGTTGAAGAGCCAGCGGTTCCGGGGATTGTTCACCCTCGCGATGACCCTGGAGACCTCGTATTCGAACTTGGAGAGGTAGGATACCACCAGGTTGTCCTCGTCGTCCCCGGTGACGGCGAGGATGATGTCCGCGTCGGAGACGCCGGCGTACTCCAGCACCCAGGGCTCGCAGCCGTCCTCGTTCACCAGCCTTACCGACGGCGTTCTCTCGGCGATATGTGCGATCCGGTCGGGCGCCTTCTCCACCAGGGTGACCTGGTTCTTCTCCGAGAGTACCTTCGCCAGGAAGGAACCGACCATTCCTCCTCCCACTATCAAGACCTTCATTATCAACCCCCAGTATCCGCCTAATCAATAAAGAACATCTTCTTGAATTTGCCCATGCTCCGCCTCAGGACGAGCACGCTCAGGAGATCGCCCGGCATCAACGTGGTCCCGGCCACGGGGATGAACGCCCCTCCCTCTCTTTCGATGGCGCCTATATGAACCTCGCCCGAGACCTCGAAATCGCGCACCATCCTTCCCACGAGGTTGATGGGCAGCTCGAACTCGATCAGCTCGACCTCGCCGTTGCCGAAGGTGTCCCGGGAGTATGACTGCTTGAGGAAGATGAGATCGGATATCCTGCTCGTCGCCCAGGCCACGGGCGCCACGGTGGGGACGCCCGAGCGCCGGTAGATCTGCGCGCGGCGCGGGTCGTAGATGCGGGCCAGCACCTTGGGCACGCGGTAGAAATCCTTGGCTATCTTGCAGGAGACGAAGTTGGAGTTGTCCCCGCTGCTCACGGCCACGAAGACGTCGGCGCGCTTGATGCCCGCCTTTTCCAGCGCCTCGGCATCGAACCCTACGCCCTCCACCTTCATGCCCTTGAAATCCACATCCAGAAGGTGGAAGGCCCTGGGGTCCTTGTCGATGACGCCGACACCGTGCCCCTGCCTCTCCAGCCGCCGCGCCAGCCGGGAACCCACCCGGCCGCACCCCATGATCACCACGTGCATAGCGCATCATCTCCTAGATCGTACTCGGCCAGTGCGTACTTCATTCCTCAAGCCGCTTTCTCGACAGGTCCCTCGCCGCCGGCACTTATAGTCTTCCCACTTTTCGCCTCGTATCTTCGCATTATCGCCTTCCTTATCTCGTCCGCGATGAGGCAGACGGGTGCGCAGGCGTACATGAACAGCCACACCCAGCCGCTCACCGGCTCGAAGCCGAAGAATTTGGGGAAAGGCGGCACGTATATGAAGACCAGCAGGAGCACCACCTCCGACAGTATGCCCCAGAGGTAGAAAGTGTTGGAGAAGAACCCGACCTTGAATATCGACTCCCTCTCGGTGCGGCAGGCGAAACCGTTGCCGATCTGGGTGGTGACGATGGCGTGGTGGCAGGCAGTGGTGGCCATGACGTAAACGCTTCCCGAGGCGGCCATGGCGGAGATGCCCATGGAGGGGCGCCATCCCTCCAGCCAGTACACGAAGAAGAAAGCCGCGAGGGAGAGAATGCCCTCGAATATCCCCAGGAAGCCGTAGGCGCGCGACAGCAGGGCCATGTTCAGCAGCCGCTCCTCGCGCGGCCGCGGGGGCTTGTTCATGATGCCCGGCTCGGGTTTCTCGGTGCCCAGGGCCAGGGCGGGCAGGAGGTCGGTGCCCAGGTCGACGGCTAGTATCTGCATCACCGTGAGGGGGAGTGGCACCTTGACGATGACGAAGAGCAGGAAGGGAAGGATCTCGGGGATGTTACTCGCCAGGATGTAGGTGACGAAACGCCGGATGTTGGTGTACACGGCCCGCCCCTCCTCGATGGCATTGACGATGGAGGCGAAGTTGTCGTCGGTGATGATCATCTCCGCCGCGTCCTTGGCCACGTCGGTTCCCGTGATGCCCATGGCCACGCCGATGTCCGCCGCCTTGAGGGCGGGGGCGTCGTTCACGCCGTCACCTGTCATGGCCACTATCTCGCCCTTGCTCTTCAGCGCCAGCGCCACGCGCATCTTGTGCTCCGGCGACACGCGGGCGAAGATGACCTCCGGCTCCGCCAGGGCGTCGCCCAATTCCTCGTCGCTCATCTCCTCGATGTCCACGCCGGTCACCACCCGCGCGTTCCGGCCGCGCACCAGTCCGATGCGCCGGGCGATGGACTCGGCAGTGACCCCGTAGTCCCCGGTGATCATGATCACCTTGATGCCCGCGCTGCGGCACTCCTCGATGGCCTTCTCCACCTCGGGACGCGGCGGGTCCAGCATGCCCGCCAGGCCGACGAAGACGAGGTCGCGCTCGACCTCCTCCACCTCGTAATGCTTCTGCATGGGAAGGTCATCGCGGTAGGCGAAACCGATCACCCGCAGCGCCTGCAGGGCATATTCATCGTTTATCGCCGCCACCGCCTTACGGTCCGCTTCCGTGATATCGCTAACGCCCCCCGGCTCCCATATCTTCGTGCACAGGGCGAGGACCTCCATGGGCGCCCCTTTCACCAGCGCCTCCATCCCCGCCACGGCGGTGTGCACCGTGGCCATGCGCTTGCGCCGGGAATCGAAGGGCAGCTCGTAATAGCGGGGCTGCAGCTTCAGCTCCGTCTCGTAGTCGTAGCCGAACTTCCAAGCGGAGACGAGCAAGGCCGCCTCGGTGGGATCGCCCAGCATCTTCCACTGCTGCCCGTTCTCTTCCGGCGGGATGAGGCGCGAGTTGTTGCAGAAGCTGGCGATGCGCAGCAGCTTGAACATGCTCCGGCCGTCCTCCTCCGTTAGGTCCCCGCTGTCGACCTTGAAAGTCCCCACCGGCTCGTAGCCCACGCCCTCGACCCTGATCTTGCGGCCCGCGACCCACATCTCGCGCACGGTCATCTCGTTGGTGGTGAGCGTACCCGTCTTGTCGGTGC
>CAZQFX010000107.1:8580-9805 GCA_964592775.1 uncultured Actinomycetota bacterium | reverse complement strand
CTCACGTCCGGTTCCGTGAGGGCGTGGGGGTGAGAGTCCCCGGCGCTACTCGACTGATATGCCGGTCCCGCCTTATGCCGGGGAGATTCCTGCGGGGGCGGGGTTGTGCCTTGAAGGAGAATGCGGCGGCGGCAGTGAATATAAGGTTAACGGATGTTGCAGGGCTGCCGGCAGATAAATCCGGCAACGCGCTTCAAGAAGGTCTGATGCAGCCGAAAAGAACGGGGCGCGGCCCTGCTTGCTGCGATGTTACGGCTATGTTACCAAGCTGTTAAAAAGGTGCAAAAAAGGGAACCGGGGGGTTTACAGAGCTGATCGAATCAATATTAATTAGATATAGTCTGGGTATTTGTATAATATCCATTTTGGCTGAAGGCTTGGAGCGAGGCAGGGGATGCTGAGGACTTCAGTCCAGACAGTAATAAACATAGTGGTCATCGTCCTGGTTATTGGGGCGCTGGCCGTAGGCGCGGTCGCCTTCATACCCTCCCGGAATCCCGCCGGCCCCCTGATCGGCAAGCTCGCCTCCTCGCGAGGCATACTATCCGGTCTCCTGGGAAGCCTGGATCCTGCCGACCTCGCCGAGGCCTTGCGCAACAACCCCGAGATGATGGGCGATCTCATCGAAGCCCTGGGGGACGACGGGGCGAAGCAGATCGCGCAGGCGGTGAACGAGAACCCCGGCTTCATAGCGGCGCTGCTGGCCGAGCTGGACCCGGGAACCCTGGCCTATGCCCTCAACGACGAGACGGCCACGGAATTCACCATCGAGCTCCTGGGATACCTGGACCCCGCGGCCATCGCCGAGATCGTGAACGAGAGCGGGCCGGTCATCGCGGACCTCCTGGGCGCCCTGGACGCCGAGGTGCTGGCCGGCGCCGTGAACGCCAACGGCGCCTTCCTCACCGCGGCCACCGCGGCCATGGATCCGGCGGTGCTCGCCGGGGCGGTGAACGCCAACGGCCCCTTCGTGACCTCGCTCATCGGCTTTCTGGACCCCGCGGTCCTGGCCGGGGCCATGAACGCCAACCCCTCGCTGGTGGGGGACCTCATGGGCTTTCTGGACACCGCGGTGGTGGCCGGGGTCATCAACGCCAACGGGTCCTTCGTTACCAGGATCATGAGGCACCTCGACCCCGAGGTGCTCACGGCGGGGATGAACTCCCACCCCACCTTCCTCTCCAGGATGATGGGGTATCTCAACCCGGCGGTTATCGCCGGGGTG
>CAZQFX010000107.1:0-8570 GCA_964592775.1 uncultured Actinomycetota bacterium | reverse complement strand
CTCCGGCTCCACCGCAGACCTGGTGAACAACCTCTCGAACGAGCTATTATCCAACGTCCTGGCCCTCACCGCCCACGACCCCGCTTGGATAAACGGTCTCATACTGAGGCTCGACCCCGCGGTGGTGGCGGCGATGATGAACAACTCGTCCGCCTTCACCTCCGGGCTCCTGAACGCCATCGACCCCGCCTGGGCGGCGGGGATCGCCAACGAGAACAAGCAACTCATATACCAGGTCATGGACGCCATCGACCCTGAACTGGTGGCCACCATGCTCAACAACCAGAGCATGGTCACGCGCGTGCTCCCCCTCATCGACACCGCGGCCATCGGTGCGGCACTGGGGGAGCACACAGGCTTCGTGACCCGGCTGCTGCCCCTGCTCGACCCCGCCCTGGCGGAGATCACCAACCGCGCCCTGGAGGGGAATCCCGAGCTGGCCAAGGCCATGCTCGCCAACCTGGACGGGGCGCAGATAGCCTCCGCCCTGGCCCAGGCGCCCTCTTTCATCACCGGCCTGGTGCGCGGGCTCTCGCCCGGCTTCGTGGCCGCGATGCTCGAGGGGTCGGAAGACAACCCGCATCTGCTCATCAACCTCACCAACAGCCTGGACGCCTCCGCGGTAGCGCAGGCCCTGGACCTCTCGGGGAACTTCGTGCCCACGCTGCTGGCCCTGCTCCCCAACAACGTGGCCGCCGCGGCGGCGCAGGCATTGAACGCCAACCCGGCCATGCTGGACACCGTGCTGGGCACGGCCGACGCGGTGATGCTCGCGAACATCCTGAACGGGGGGGCCGCCGACGCCCTCATCGCCGGGCTCATCCCCCTGCTCAACGCGGGAGCGGCCAAAGCCATCGCCGAGGGCGTGAACATCGACGCGGCGCAGCCCCCGGCCCAGTCCATGATCCGCTCACTGCTCATCGCCTCCGACCCGGCGGTGGTGGCGGACGCGGTGAACTCCAACCCCGACTTCGTGGCGGGTATGCTCAAGAACCTGAATGCGACCGCGGCGGCGGCCATCGCCGACGGCATGAACGCCAATCCCGCCACCGCGACCACCGTGGCCCGCTACCTCAACGGCGCCACCAGCCGCCGCATCGCGGAGGCGCTCAACGCCAATACCGCCATCATCAGGCCGCTCATACAGAACCTCTCCCCCCAGGTGGGGAAGGCCATCGCCGAGGGCCTCAACCAGAACACCACCGATCTGACCAGCAAGCTCCTGGGCACCCTCTCCGACCAGGTGGCGATAGAGCTGGCGAACGGGCTCGAGCTCAACCCCGCCCTCATCACCGACCTGCTGCCCCGGCTGAATGCCAACGTGGGGCACGAGATAGCCATGGGCCTGAACGAGAACGCGGGCCCCGGGGGCGGCGGCTTCCTGCAGGCCATGGTGGAGGGCACCTCTCCCGAACTGGCCCAGGTCATCGTGAACGTGCTCAACACCCCGCCCTACAACATGGACGCCTTCCTCTCCACGCTCATCCAGAACCTGGACGCCAACACGGCGGCGGCGGTGGCGGCCGGCCTCAACTCGAACCCCGCCATGGTGGAGCACATCCTAAACCACCTGGACGGGGCGGGCATGGCCGCCGAACTCAACCAGAACGAGGACTGGCTCACCGACCTGGTGGGGGCGCTCGACGCGGGCTCCCTGGCCACGGCCCTGAACACGGCCCTGGGCACGCCGGGAGGCCAGGCCTTCGTGACCGACCTGCTCTCCAACCTGGACGGGGGAGTGGTGGCGGACGCCCTGAACAGGAATCCGGGATTGACGAGGGAGCTCATGAACGCGGGCGGGTCCATAGGTCTGGGCACGACCCTGCACGACCTGCTGGCGGATGCGGGCGCGGGAGCGTCGGGGGCTTTCCTTACCAAGCTCTTCGTGGGACTGGACGGCGCGGTCGTGGCGAACGCGCTCGAGGCCGCCGCCAGCGGAGCGACGCTGACCGCGGCGGAAAGAGCCAGGCTGCCCTACTCACCCTATACCTTTCTCAAGGTAACCTGGTTTTACGTGTATCTCAAAGCAAATACTTGGCTCGGCCCGCAACAGGGCTGGGCCTGGTCGAATATCGAAGGCGGGGAGCCGTACAACTGGACGGGTTCGGCCGTCATTCCGCCGTAGAAGGTATGATGGGAAGTCGAGATGCTGTTACGTAAGCCGGTACAGATGATAGTGAACCTGGTGGTCATAGGCCTCCTGGTCGGCCTGCTCGCGGCGGGCGCGGTCATGCTCCTGCCGGTGAAGGGCACCATCGGCACCGTGCTGGGCAAGATGGGCTCCCAGCGCTATACCCTGGCCGGGATCATCGAGGGGCTGGATCCGGTGGAGGTGGCCAGGGCGCTGAACGGCAACCCGGAGTTCCTGGCGGAGCTCCTGGCCGAGCTGGAGAACCCCGAGAACCAGAAAGCCACCGCGCAGGCCATAAACGACAACCCCGGTTTCCTGGTGGCCCTGGTGCTGAACCTCGATCCGGAGCCCATCGCCGACGCCGTCAATAAGAACGGTGACCTCATCGCTCGGCTGCTGCCCCTCCTGGACCCCGAGGTGCTGGCGGGAACGGTGAACGCCAGCTCGGACTTCACCGCCGCGCTGCTGCCCGAGCTGAACCCCGAGGTGATAGCGGGTATCGTAAACCTGAACGGCCCTTTCCTGACCGCGCTGGTCTCCTACCTGGACCCCGCGGTGCTCGCGGCCTCCATGGACGCCAACCCGGGCTTCACCTCCAACCTCCTCAAGGCGCTCGACCCGGCGGTGATCGCCTCCGCGGTGAACGCCAACGGGGGCTGGCTCTCCACCCTGATGGCGCTCCTGGACCCGGCTCCCACCGCCCAGGCCATCAACGCCAACCCGGGCTTCGTCTCGGGATTGCTGCGGGGCCTCTCCCCCAGGGTGCTGGCATCGGCGGTGAACGCCAACGGGGCTTTCCTCGCGGGCTTGACCCGTTACCTGAACCCGGACATCGTCGTCAGCGCCCTCAACAACAACAAGTCGTTCCTCATCGGCGTGGTGGACCGCATGGACCCGCGGGCTTCGGCCGAGATCGCTTCCGACCAGGCGGTGCTCGCCCGCATCCTGGGGCTCCTCAACCCGGCGCCCATCGCCGGCGCGCTCAACAACAACGCCGGATTCATAAAAGTGGTGATGAACCAGCTCGACCCGCGGGGCCTGGCCGCATCCTTGACCGGCACCGGAGACGCGGTGGCGGAGATCGTCTCCCACCTGGACGACGACATCATCAAGCACCTGGCGGACGACGAGGAGTTCTTAAACGAGGTCATCGGGCGCATGGACCAGTCGGTGCTGGCGGGGGCGCTCAACGCCAACTCGGCCTTCATCACCTCCCTCATCCAGAACCTCCCCCCCTCCCTGGGGAGGGGGGTAGCGGAGGGGCTCAACCTCTCCCCCGCCTTTATCGAGAGCATGATCGCCAGCTCCAGCCCCGCCTTCCTGGCCGGCATCCTGGAGGGGGCGGGCGGTTTCATATCCGCCCTGGTGGCCAACCTCGATCCCGCGGTGGCCCGGGCGGCCGCCGCGGGGGTAAACGGCAACCCGGCCCTCATCGGCGCGGCGCTCGACAACCTGAACGTGGACACCATCCTCTATATCATGGAGAGAACCACCGGCTTCACCGAGGAGCTCTCGGCCCACCTCTCGCCCACGGCGGCGGCGGGCATCGCCATGGGCCTCAACAACAACGGGGATTTCCTATCCACCCTGATCGGGAACCTGGACGCGCACGGGCTGGCCCTGCTGCTCTCCGCGCACCCCACCACCACCCGCCAGCTCTCGGCCTACCTCAACTCGCACTTCGCCGAGGCCGTGGCGGAAGGGCTCAACCGCGGCGGCACCTTCCTCAGGCGCCTCATATCCTATCTGGACCCGGCGGCGATCGCAGGCGCCCTGGACGCGGACCCGGCCCTCACGCGCGACCTCATAGCCCGCCTGGACGGCGACCTGGGCCAGGCGGTGGCCGAGGCCATCAACGCCAAGCCCAACTTCCTGGTGGCGCTCATCGCCAACCTGGATTCGACCGCCGGCGCGGCCATGGCCGCCGGCACCAACCTCAACACCTCCGGGTTCCTGGATAACCTCCTGCGTTACTTGAACACCAACACGGCACGGGTGGTGGGGCAGGCCCTGGGCTACGCCAACCCCGATTTCCTGCCGCAGCTCATCGGCAACCTCAACGCGGATACCGGGATGCGCATGGCACAGGCCCAGAACGCCAATCCCGACCTGGTGCGCGTGCTCATGGAGAACATGTCCCCGGCAACCGCCCAGGCCCTGGCCCAGGGGCTCAACCAGAGCGCGGCCCGGAACCCCGGCTTCCTCACCAACCTGCTGGTGAACCTGGACGAGCGGACGGGCGCGGCCGTGGCCGACGGGCTCAACGCCCTGGCGGTGGGGGAGGGCTCCTCGGACTTCTTCGAGGTCCTGGACATCACGCTCAAGGGAACCCAGCGGCACACCCTGGCCGCCATCACCGGCGCCCTGGAAACGCCGCAGGGGACGGCCTTCCTGAACGCCCTTCTGGCGAATCTGGATACAGACGCCCTGGCCGCCGGTATCAACGCCGGCCTGGACGCCGCCCCCTCCTTCTTCCTGCGCAACAACCTCCACGCCACCGACGCGGACATGATGGCGCGCATCTCCGGCGGCCCCGGCATGGACCTGGCCGCCGAGCTTCTCGGATTGAACCCCAACCCGTCGCCATTGAACGCGACCCTGGTTGCGCAGGCCCTGGGCGGGGGGCTGCAGCCGCTGCTGGAGGGGATACTGGCCGACCTGAGCGGGGAGGGGACAGCCAACGAGATGAAGGATCTGGTGGAGATCGTCGGTCCGACTGCCTACAATCCCGTCACCGGTCTGAACAGCCGCCAATACAATGAACTGGAACCGGCATTCTCCATGCTCACGGATATGATGTCCGACAACGATGCCATGGCGCGGGTCATAGCGGACGCCATAACCAACAGTATCAACGACGATACCTCCGGCGGGCTCTTCCACGAAATGGGGATCGACATAAGGCTGCGTTTTACCGCGACGCTGGTTATCATACCCGGTATCATAGAGATCCCGATACCGCTCGACGTTCCGGGCACGGGATACGTAAACGGCGCTTACACCGGTCGGTTGCGTGGGCCTTAGGGCTGGATGATAGAGGATAAGAGGGAATGAGATGTTCCTTCTCAGAAGGCCGTTACAACTGATAATAAACATAACCGTGGTGGTCCTGGTGCTGGGCTCGGTGGCCCTGGGCGCGGTGATGATCCTGCCCGCGCGCAGCCCCCTGGGACCGCTCCTGGGCAATATGGCCTCCGACGTCGACCTGCTCACCAACCTGCTCAAGCATACCGATCCCGAGGCGGTGGCGCAGGCGCTCAACGAGAACCCCAGGTTCATCTCCGATCTCCTCAACGCCCTGGTGGAGGAGGAGACGGTGCCGGTCATAGCCGGGGCCATCAACGACAACCCGGACTTCCTGGTGGCGATCATCCCCTACCTGGACCCGGAGTCCGTGGCCTACGTGGTGAACAATAGCTCCGACCTCGCCATCCCGCTGCTGGCATACCTGGACCCGGTGGTCATAGCCAGGGCGGTGAACCAGAACGGGGAGTTCATCACCGAGCTCATCGGCTACCTCGAACCCGTGGCCCTGAACGCGGGCATCAACCAGAACGGCGCCTTCCTGGCCTCCGTGATGTCCCACCTCGACCCCCAGGTCATAGCCGGGGTGCTCAACGGCAACGGCCCCTTCCTCACCGCCCTCATGGGGCTGCTCGACCCCGCGGTGACCGGCCAGATCGTGAACGAGAACGGGGCCTTCCTCTCCGCCCTTGTGTCCCACCTGGACCCGGCGGTGATAGCGGGTGTCGTCAACTCGAGCGGGGACATGCTCGCCTCCTCCATGGGCTACATCGATCCCGCGGTGATAGCCTCGGTCATCAACCGGAACGGGCCCTTCCTGGCCTCCATCATGGGCTACTTGAACCCCGCCGTGCTCGCCGGCTCCTTGAACGCCAACATTGCCACCGTGGTGCGGGTAACGCGCTCCATCACCCCCGGCTTCGTGGCGGATATCCTCAACAATACGACTATTCTCTCCGCCTCGGCCCCCTTCATGCAGCCGGTGCCGGTGGCGGGGGCGCTCATGGGGGCTACGGACTTCATCAACGACCTCATCTCCTACCTGGACCCCGACGTGGTGGCCGACCTCATCAACTCCTCCATCGAGCTGGTGAAGAAGACCACCGACTACGTGGACCCGGGCTTCGCCGCCGACCTCATCAGCAACCGGGCCATGCTCTCGCGCGTGCTGGGGCTCCTGGACGCGCAGGTGCTGGCCAACGTGATCAACGCCAACCCGGGCCTCACCGAGGACCTCATACCCCTCCTGGCCCCGGCGGTGGGCACGGGGGCGGGCGCGGGCATCGGGGCCAACCCGGCCCTCATCGTGGAGGCCCTCAACGCCCTCAACCCCGCCATCCTCGCCAATGCCCTGAACGCCCACCCCGAGATCACCGAGGAGCTGTCGCGGCTCATGCCGCCCTCGCTGGCGCCATACGCCGCCTCCGGCCTCAACCAGAACCCTGAATTCCTGGGCGAGCTCCTGAAGAACCTCGACCCCGGGCCCATCGCGCAGGCCCTGGGTACCCATACCGGCTTCGTCTTCGACCTCGTTTCCCGGCTCTCGCCGGGCGTGGTGAGGAAGATGATCGAGGGCTCCAACCGCAACCCGGACTTCCTGGCCGCGCTCCTTTCCCACCTCAAGGCGGCCCCCCTGGCGGGAGCGCTGAACGACAACCCCGCCTTCCTCCGAACCCTGCTCGCGGACCTCACCGGGCAGATGGGGACGGCCATGGCCCAGGGCGTGCGCGACAACTGGCTGGCGGGAAGGGACTTCCTCTCCGCGGTCATAGGCGCCCTGAACCCCGCGGTGATAGCCGCGGCGGTGAACGCCAACCCCGCCTTCCTCGAGGGCTTCCTGGCCAGCGCCAGCTCGCTCACCGCGGAATACCTGGCGCGGGGCATCAACGCCAACGTCTCCAGCCATCCCTTCGGGCAGGACCTGCTCTCGGTGCTCATCACCAACATCTCGCCCTCCGCGGCGGCGGCGCTGGCCAGCGGAGTGAACCAGAACGTGGCCGCCAACCCGGCGGACAACCTGCTCACGGGCCTCCTCGCCAACACCAACGGCAACGTGGGAGTGGCCATCGCCACGGGGCTCAACAACAACCCCGCCTTCGTGCGCGTGCTGGTGCGCAACATCACCGCGCCCACGGCCATAGCGGCCGCCAACGGCATCAACCTCTCCTGCGCGAGGGCCCGGACCGGTCACGGCGGGAACCCGCCCGAGTACTACCAGTTCCTGCGCAAGCTCCTGGCCAACCTGGGGCCCTCAGTGGCGCAGGCGTCATCTGAGGGCCTGCTCGACAACCCGGAATTGCAGCCCCTGGTGAGCGCCCTCATCAACAACCTCAACGCCGGCGTGGTGGCACCGGTGATCGCGGCCGGGCTCAACGGCAACCCGGCGGTGGGCGACATGATACCCGACCTCCTGGGAGGCCTCGACGCCACCACCGCACACACCATCGCCCTGGCCCTCAACGCCAACCCGGATATGACCAGCCTGCTCCTGCAGGAGCTGGACCCGCAGTTCGTGGCGGACCTGCTGGCCGACAACCCCACCTTCGTAGCCAACCTCGTCTCAGACCTTGACGGGGAGGTCATCGCCAATGCCATCAATGCGGAAGCCGCCATGGATCCCGTTAACTCCCTCATGAACCGCCTGCTCGGATCCCCCGACTTCAGCGGCGCGGATCTGGCGGCACTCCTGAACACGGCGGGATACGACTTCCTGGTGGACCTGATCCAGAACCTCGACCCGACCCCCATAGCGAAGGCCATCAACAACAGCGGACAGGAATTCCTGACCAAGCTCCTGGCGTTCCTGGACCCGGACCTGGTGGTGGCGTTGATGAAGGCCGACAGGCAGCCCAACTACACGGCCGGCATCCCGGGCGGAGGTATAAAGGACCTCAACATCCACATCTTCGTCTATAAGTCCCTTGGCTTGCCCATACCGCTGGGCGAGTCGGAGTTCAAGACCTTTGATGCGGAAATCTATGTCCCGCCTGATTACCCGCCCATGCCGCCCCATCCATGGCCTGCGCCGCCCTGATAGGTTAACCATCCACGGCGAAGACCGCGGACACGGGAACCGGTTACGAGCCCGTTTACCCTATATGGTTTGCTCGCAAGGTTCTTATGAACAACATGGGTTCTTCTTCCAGAAGTGTGGGCAGAGAGATACGGGTGTTTTAGCGTCAATATGGAATAAGCTGGTAGATAAGGTATGGGTAAACCACCGCGTATCAAATGCCATCCAGATTACTCACACTTCGTGGCGAAGAGCCACAACATGTAAGTCCAGCCGAGGGGTCCCGGAATCAGGCTTGAGTCAAACCTGCCTATAGAGCCTGCTGCATAAACCTGGTGCGAATCCCGCTCTCCCAAAATTGCGGCAAAATAGGCATCATGATGGAGGGCGAAGTGTCAATAA
>CAZQFX010000106.1:0-9831 GCA_964592775.1 uncultured Actinomycetota bacterium | reverse complement strand
TCTATGGGGGTATTATACCATTCTTCCCTCTTATAACGTCGAAATAATACGTTACCGTATTTACGGACCGGGGTACTAAGGAGAAGCCGCAGGTCTACATAGTCGGAGGGGGGATCGCCGGTCTTTCCGCCGCCGTCTTCGCTGTACGGGACGCCGGCGTTGCAGGGGAGAATGTGCATATCCTCGAAACCCTGGACGTCATGGGCGGAGCGATGGACGGCGGGGGCTCGCCCGAGACGTACTACGTCTCCCGGGGAGACAGAAAGGTCAACCTCGAGGTCTTCAACTGCCTGTGGGACGTCCTGTCCGATATCCCCTCGCTGACCGCTCCGGGGAAGACGGTGAAGGAAGAGATCTTCGAGTACAACCGGGTCCATAAGAAGGACGCCAGGTCCCGCCTCATCGACAGGGACCACAAGGTGGACCACGTGACGGACATGGGCCTCAACTGTGGGGGCACAGGCTGAGGCTCCTGGCTCTCATCTGGATCCCGGATTATTATGTAGTCGCAGGCTCCCCGCTTCGCGAAACCATCGGAGGTGATGGACATGGCTTTCGTAGCCGCATTCGTTGCCCACGCGCCGGACGCGGATCCCGAGAAACACAGATGCGTGATAGAAACGCCCAAGTACAAGCTCTACGTTACCGTTGTACGGGGCCAGGAACAGGCGAAGGAAGAGTGCAGGAAGCTCGCCACGGAGGAGGGCATCCATTCCGTCGTGCTCTGCCCCGGGTTCACCAATGCCGACGTGGCCGAGATCGCGGAAGTCGTCGGGCCTGGCGTCGGGGTCAACGTGGCGAGAGGGGACGGCCCCAGCACCAGGATAGCCGTCGAGACCATAGCCAGGGAATGGGCCTGACGGGAAAATGCCCGGCGAGGCCCCATGGTTCTAACCAGGCGGGAGAGCCGGGTAGTCCCGGCTCCTCCCGCTGCGGCCCCCTCGATCAGTGTCCCGGGAAAGGCGGCCCGGAATTCCGATTCCGGTAGTCTGCCGGCCTTGTCCCGCGGCCGGTTCCAGGTGCGTAGATATCCAGTTCCGGCTTTATGTCCGAGCAGGCCATCTCCATCAGGTCATTCAGGAACCAGGCGTTACCGGCTCTTCTGGTCGGCACCGCGTTGGGCAGCAGTCCGGAATAGGTCAGCTCAGCTCCCGGCAACCGCTCCAGGCTGTTGTCGATGATGAGATCGCCGGCGACCAGGATGTTTTTCTTTGAGCCGGTTTGCATCTGCCACCTCCTCCGCCGTGAGGCGATGCGCGCGCATAGATATGGCGGCAGTCTCGTTTCCGCGCGAGAACCCGTTGGATGATCGCTGTTACGTGGTTTTCCCGCCCGAACAAGTCCCCAGGAATAGCCCCCAAAGAATATGGTATATGGCCCACTGATAAGAGGCAATATCTCATCAACTACGGTCATTAACGCGTGATATGCTCCGGAAGGATGGATTCGGGCAGTGAAAGATCGGGGAGAGATGACAGGCATGGACTTCCTGTTCAAGGACCACGCTCTGCGGGAGATGTCGAGGAGGGGTATACCCGAGAAGACGGTATATGAGATTATGGGACCGTATGAGCAGGAAGTCGGGGTCCGCCCGGGCAGGAAGGTCTATCAGGCCAGGAGATGGAAGGGTGAACCGCCTCGCGCTTATCTGTATCGCGTATTCGTAGACGTCGACAGGCGACCCGTAGAAGTAGTCACCGTCTACCGGACGAGCAAGGTCGATAAGTATTGGAGGTCGGGATTATGAAAGTAACCTATGACAAGGATACCGATACCCTTACTATAAGATTCAACGAGAACCCGATCGCGGAGAGCGACGAGGAAAAACCGGGGGTCATCATGGACTTCGACGAGGAGGGGAACCTGGTGGGCATCGAGGTCCTTGATGCTTCGCGCAGGGTAAAGGAGCCGGCCTCGGTCGAGTTCCAGCTATTCCCATCCAGATGAGCCCTGTTTGTGATAGGCGTTTCCGTATATCGCGAAGTGGTTGACGGCGTTACTCCGCTGATGGAATCGGATCAGCCGGTCTTCTTGCGCAGCTTCGCCAGCTTGGGCGAGATGACGGCGCGGCAGTAGGGTTGATCCGGGTTCCTCTCGTAGTACCTCTGGTGGTATTCCTCGGCGGGGTAGAACTCCTCCAGCTCCTTCACCTCGGTGACGATGGGCTTGCCGTAGCCCTTCGCCGGCCAGGAGCGCCTCCGCGCACCAGAAGCACCCCCCGCCCAAGACTATGGTCTCGCGACCATCCCGCGTCGTCTCGTGATCATTCTGAATCTTCATCGCTGATAAACCTCGTGGATATTGAATTCACGCAGTGCCGGGTGTTCTTGGGGGTGAACCCCTCCCCCTCGAAGACGTGACCCAGATGGCCTCCGCACCGCGCGCACACTATCTCCGTCCTCGTGCCGTCGGCGTCGGCTTGCCTCTTCACCGCCCCCGCGATATCGCCGTCGAAACTCGGCCAGCCACAGCCGGAATGGAACTTGTCCCGCGAGCGATAGAGGGGAGCGCCGCACCTCCGGCACACGTAAATCCCGGGCTCGAAGAGGTCGGTGTACTCGCCGGTAAACGGCCTCTCCGTCCCCTTGTTGATTATCACCCTCTCCTCTTCCGGGGTAAGTGTCTTCTCGTCCATGTATATGCAAACCTCCTCCTCGGGAGACACCGATTAATCTCCTATACCTTCAATCTATTCCCGCCCCTTGGAGGAAGGTATGTCCTATATCAACACCAGCCTTTCCTTATGTAGTTTGGTAGAATATCACGCGTGCATGGTGATATCGAGAAAGAGGTTCACAGAGAGAAGTAGAAATGAGTACAGGACAACCCCCCCTCCCCGCGCGGGCGGGCCTGGTGATAGTCGGCGGCGGGGTCATAGGATGCTCCATCGCCAGGGAGGCGGCGCGCTATACGCCGGACATAGTCGTCCTGGAGAAGGAGAGCGATGTCTCCTGCGGCACAAGCAAGGCCAACAACGCCGAGGTGCATTCGGGCATAGGCGAGGACGCCGGCACCCTGAAGCAGAAGCTCAACGTGCGCGGCAACCAGCTCTACGACGAATTCGTGCGGGGCCTCGGCGTGGAGCTCAAGCGCCAGGGCATGGTCATCGTTGTCACCCAACGCACGGTCCCGGTCGATGAGACCGGGAACCTCAGCGAGGCCGAGCGGGAGGAGATCCTCACCAAGAAGATACCCCAGGCCATCATCGCCTACGGCGAGAGAGCGGGCATCAAGGGGCTGCGCGCCCTGACGCGGGAGGAGATTTTCCGCATGGAGCCCAACGTCACCCGCGAGGCGGTGGCCGGAGTGTTCGACCCCACCTACGGCCTCATCAGCCCCTACAGGCTGACCATCGCCCTGGCCGAACACGCCGTCATCAACGGCGCCAGGGTCTTTTTGAACACCGGGGTCACCGGGTTCCGGGTGGAAGGGGGCCGAGTGAGAGCGGTCGTCACCGACCGCGGCGAGATCGAGACCCCCATAGTGGTCAACGCCGCGGGGGTGTTCGCGGACGAGGTGGCGGGCATGGCCGGGGCGGGAGGTTTCGTCATCCACCCCCGCAAGGGGGCCACCCTGCTCTTCGACCGCCAGGTGACGGCGGAGTACGTGCGCTCCAGCGTGGCGGAGTTCCGCCTGCCGGGCCAGAAGACCACCCAGAGCAAGGGGGGCGGCGCCATGCCCACGGCCGAGGGCAACCTGCAGCTCGGCCCCACGGCCATCGAGACGGACGACAAGTACGATACCTCCATCTCGGCGGAGGAGATAGAGGAGATTTTCGAGAGGTTCCATTACCTCCTGCCTGATTTTCCCAGGGACGCGCTCATCTCCGCCTTCAGCGGCATCCGCGCCCCCACCCTGGAGGAGGACTTCGTCATCGGGGCCTCCGAGGCGGTGCACGGCTTCGTCAACGTGGCGGGCATCCAGTCCCCCGGGCTGGCCTCCGCTCCCGCCATCGCCGAGATGGTCCTGGGCATACTGCACGGGCTGGGCCTTCCCCGCACCGCGAGGCCCGACTTCGACCCCGTGCGGCCCGCGCCCGTCAAGTTCTCCGAGCTGCCTGCCGGGGAGCGTAACCGCCTCATCGCCGAGGACCCGCGCTGGGGCAACGTCATCTGCCGCTGCGAGACGGTGACGGAGATGGAGGCGGTGAACGCCATACACGCCATCATCCCCGCCGCCAACATGGACGCGGTGAAGCGGCGTACCCGCACCGGCATGGGCAGGTGCCAGGGGGGGTTCTGCCACAACCGCGTGGCGGCCATCCTCGCGAGGGAGCTGGGCATCCCCGTCACCGCGGTCACCAAGGACGGGGAGGGCTCGCCGGTCTTCCTCGGGGTGGCCAAGGATTTCCTCAGGGGTGAGAGCGTATGAGCCCGGCGCGGAAACCGGATTGCGTGGTCATCGGAGCCGGGCCCGCCGGCCTGGGGGCCGCGCTGGCGGCGCGCGAGGCGGGCCTGAAGGACGTCATGCTCATCGAGCGCGACGTCGAGCTGGGCGGCATCCTGCAGCAGTGCATCCACGACGGCTTCGGCTCCATCGTCTTCGACGAGGTGCTCACCGGGCCCCAGTACGCGCAGCGCTATATCGACCGCGTGGAAAAGGCCGGCATCGACGTCAAGCTCAGCACCATGGTGCTGGAGATGGCGCGGGACAGGCGCATCACCGCCGTGAACCCCCGCGACGGCGTCTTCGAGTTGGAGCCCGCCTCCATCGTGCTGGCCATGGGATGCCGGGAGAGGACGCGCCACCAGGTGATGATCCCCGGCTACCGCCCGGCGGGGGTCATCTGCGCCGGCGCCGCACAGAGGGATATCGACATCGAGGGAATGATGCCCGGCAGGCGCGTGGTCATATTGGGCTCGGGGGACATAGGGCTCATTATGGCCCGGCGCTTCACCCTGGAGGGCGCGGAGGTGGAGGGTGTGTACGAGATAATGCCCCATGCGGGAGGGCTCACGCGCAACGTGGTGCAATGCCTGCACGACTACGGCATTCCCCTGCATCTCTCCCACACCGCGACCTTCATCCACGGCCGCAAGCGGGTGGAGGCGGTGACGGTGGCGCGGGTGGACGGAAAACTCAAGCCCATAAAGGAGACCGAACGCCTGGCGCCGTGCGATTCCCTGGTGCTCTCCGTGGGGCTCATCCCCGAGAACGAGCTCTCCAAGCAGGCGGGGGTGAAGCTGGACCCGGTGACCGCGGGGCCGGTGGTGGACGAGACCATGCACACCTCGGTGGACGGCATCTTCGCCTGCGGCAACGTGGTCAGTGTCTTCGACCTCGTGGACTGGGTGACGCGCACCGCGGAGACGGCGGGGAGGGGGGCGGCGGAGTACGTGCTCGGGCGCAGGGAGAGAAGAACGCCCATGAAGGTGAATCCCGGTAGGAACGTGAGGTTCGTGGTGCCGCAACTGGTGAGGCGGCTAGATCGCGGCGCCGACTTCTTCTTCCGGGTGGAGCGCCCGGAGAAGGCGGTGAGGACCATGGTCCTGGCCGGCGGGAAGGAGGCCTATTCCCGCAAGGCCAAGTTCGTGCGGCCGCCGGAGATGGTGCACGCACACGTCGACGCGGCGCGGGAACTGGGCAAGGCGCGCGACGTAACCATCGAGGTGGCCGCGGGCGGGAAGGAAGAGTGATCGGCGGGCATGAAGAGGGAACACGAGTTCACGTGCATCAACTGCCCCCTGAGCTGCATCCTCGTGCTCGGCGAGGAGGACGGCGAGGTGTTCGAGGTGAGCGGCGCCGACTGCGGGGTGGGCGAGAAATACGCCGTGGAGGAGTTCAGGGACCCGCGCCGCATGATGAGCACCACGGTCAGGGTGTCGGGAGGGGTGCTGCCCCTGCTGCCGGTAGTGAGCGAATCGCCCATACCCAAGGCCATGGTGCGCGATGCGGTGCGGGCACTGGCGGAGGTGGTGGTGGAAGCGCCCGTAGCCGACGGCCAGGTCATCTGCCCCGACATCGAGGGCACCGGCGTGGATGTGGTCGCCTCCCGCCGTCTGGACAGGGCCGAAGACAAGGGCCGGATATAGGCTCTCCCCATCGGTGCTACGCGGGATGCGTGGTCTCGACGGGCCCGATCCCAAGGGGGATTTACCAATCCCGTTCCAGGGCTGACCCCAAGGGGGATTTATTTAGAAAGCATGCGGCCCAGTTGCCACAGGGACACGCTCAGTTCCTTGCGCCCCGCGGCCACTTCTTCCAGGGGTACGTACTCGACCTTGCCGTTCTTCCAGGCCGCGAGCATGCCCCTGCGCCCATCGCGCATGGCCTGGACGGCGGAAGACCCCAGGCGGGTCGCGAGGTAGCGGTCGAATACGGTGGGGGAGCCGCCGCGCTGCACGTGCCCGAGGATGGTCACCCGCAGCTCGAAAGCGAACTCATCCGCATGTTCGTTGATGTATTCCTCGATCTTCTTGACGTTGTTCCTGGCCCCGTCGGTGACCACGGCGATGGCGTACCTCTTGCCTTGTTCGTGGGCGAGGTGCAGCTCCCTGACCACTTCCGGCGGCTCCATCTCGAACTCCGGGGTGACGATGACCTCGGCTCCGCTGGCGAGGCCCGACATCAACGCCAGGTATCCGTAATCCCTTCCCATCACCTCCACCAGAAAAGCCCGGCGGTGGGATTCGGCGGTGGTGCCGATGCGGTCGAGGGATTCGATGATGGTGTTGAGGGCTGTATCCACGCCTATGCATATGTCCGTCCCGTAGAGGTCGTTGTCCACGGTGGAGGCTATACCCACCACGGGGAAGCCGTGCCGGTGGATGGCGAAGCTTCCCCGCTGCGAGCCATCCCCGCCGACCACCAGCAGGCCTTCCACGCCGGCGTCGGCCAGGTTCCGCACCGCCCGGAGTTGCGCCTCCTCGTTTCTGAAGGAGCCGAACCTGGCGGTTCCGAGGATGGTGCCTCCCTGGTTCATGTTCTCCCTCAGTTCGCGGGGCTGGAGGGTTGTCAAGTCCCCCTCCACCAGACCTTCGTAGCCTCTGCGCGCCCCGACGACCTCCATGCCCAGGTCGATCCCCATCTGGTAGATGGCGTTGAGCGCGGCGTTCATGCCGGGGGCGTCGCCCCCGCTGGTCACCACGGCTATCCTTTTCATCTCACCCTTTCTTCGCGCCGTCCGCGTTTCCGCCATCAGGCCACCGTTATCTCTTTGCAGAGGTAAACGTCCTGGATGGCATGGAACAGCGCTATGCCCTCCGGCATGGGCT
The DNA here is from genome assembly GCA_964592775.1 of uncultured Actinomycetota bacterium. Taxonomy (GTDB): domain Bacteria; phylum Actinomycetota; class Geothermincolia; order Geothermincolales; family RBG-13-55-18; genus SURF-21. The sequence goes on along the minus strand of CAZQFX010000106.1, from coordinate 2,617 downwards.
TCTGAAAGGCCTTCCTGCCGCTGATGAGGCCCATGCCTCCCGCCCGCTTGTTTATCACCGCCGTGCGTACGGCCTCCCTGAGGTCGGCCTCTCCGGAGCCGCCGCCCGAGTTGATCAGGCCCACTCTCCCCATGTAGCAGTTGGCGACCTGGTAGCGCGTGAGGTCGATGGGATGTTCGGAGCACAACTCACCGTACATCCTCTCGCCGTACTTGCCGTAAGATGACCCGGACTCGTTCAGGGCTATGTAGCCCCCGTTCATGTCCGGCTGTTTCTGTTTGATGATGTCGGCCTCTATGGTTGCGCCCAAGTAGTTGGCCTGGCCGGTCAGATCGGCCGCGGCGCTGTAATCCTTGCCGCCTCTCTTGAAGGCTTCGTTGCGCAGATAGCACCATAGTATGGTCCCCATGCCCAGCTCGTGCGCCGCCTGGAAGGCCTCGCTTATCTCGATTATCTGGCGGCCGCTCTCCTGCGAGCCGAAATAGATGGTGGCCCCGATGGCCGCGGCGCCGAGCTCGAAGCCCTGTTCCACACGGGCGAAGAGCACCTGGTCGTAGCGGTTGGGGTGGGTCAGCAACTCGTTATGGTTGATCTTGAGGATGAAGGGGATCTTGTGCGCGTACCGCCGGGCGACGCTTCCAAGTACTCCCAGGGTAGTGGCAACCCCGTTGCATCCCGCCTCGATGGCCAGCCTGATGATGTTCTCGGGGTCGAAATAGGAGGGATTGGGCGCGAAAGAGGCGCCCGCGGAATGCTCCACCCCCTGGTCCACGGGGAGAATGGAGAGATATCCCGTGCCGCCCAGTCTTCCGTGGTCGAACAAGGCCCCCAGGTTTCGCAGCACCGGCACGGGACGGTCGGAGGGCTGGAATATCCTCTCTATCCAGTCAGGACCGGGGAGGTGCAGGCCTTTCCGGGGTATTCTGGGGGAGGCGAAGGCCAGAAGGCTTTCAGCTTCCTCTCCCAACAGACTCTGGATCTCCGCGAACTCCAAGCCGACCACCTCCCGCTATGAACGGAACCACATACCCCTTCAGTATAAATATATCCCACCGCGTACGGGTATCGCCCGCCGCTCTCGGCCCGCATCCACCCGGCACGCCGGACCTCCGTCAGCCTCCCAGCGCCTTTCCCACCTCCGCCAGCATGGCGTCCAGGGACTCCAGCACCTGCCGCGCCTGTTCCTCCTCGATGATCAGCGGCGGGAGGATCTGGCTCACCGAGGTATCGTTGTTGGCATAGATGGTGAGGATGCCGTGGCGGAAACCCGCCAGGGTCATGAGCGGCCCGCAGAGATCCCCGGCCATCTTCAGGCCCATCATCAGGCCCCTCTGCCTCGCCTCCACGAGTACCTCGGGGTGCCTGTCCTTCAACTCGCGGAAGCCCTCGCCGAACAAGGCGGCCATCTGCCGCACGTGCGCGAGGAAGCCCTCCTCCTCCATGATGTCCAGCACCTCCAGCGCGGCGTAGCACCCCACCTCCGAGCCCCCGAAGGTGGAGACGTGTATGAAGGGGTTCTCCTCGAAGAACGGGTCCAGCCGGTCGTCATAAACGGTGGCGGTGATGGGGTAGATGCCTCCCGAGAGCCCCTTGGCGGTGACCAGGATGTCGGGCACCACGCCGTAGGTGTCTATACCCCATACCTCGCCGCACCTGCCCAGGCCGGTCTGTACCTCGTCGATGATCATCACCGCCCCGCTGCGGTCGCAGAGCTCGCGCACGCCGGCGAAATAATCCTCCGGCGGGACGGCGATGCCCAGGGTGGCGGGGATGGTCTCGAAGATGACCGCGGCGGTGGTCTCCCCCACGGCCTCCTCCAGGGCGTCAAGGTCCCCGAAGGCCACCTGCGAGAACCCTGACGGGAGGGGCCCGAAGGGGGCGCTGTACTTGGGGTCGCCGGTGGCCAGGGCGAAACCGGTATGCCCGTGATATCCCCCCACGGCGGAGATGATGCCCGGCCGCCCGGTGTGTCCGCGGGCGAGCTTGATGGCGGTATCGACGGCTTCCCCTCCCCCCACCCCGAAAACGGCGCGGTTGAGGTCCCCGGGGCACATGCCGGCCAGTCTCTCGGCCAGCCGGGCGCGGTGCTCGCTCACCAGGTGGTGGTTGCCGATGTCCAGCTCGTCCAGGGCCGTTTTGAGGGCGGCCACCACGCGCGGGTTGCGGTGCCCGAGGTTGAACACCCCGCCGTTGCTGTGGCAGTTGATGAGGCGTGTGCCGCCCAAGTCCCACACGAACACGCCCTCGCGCCGGGCGAAGATGAAGTCGATGCCCGCCTGGCCGAAGAACTTCGCCTTGCCGCTGGAGACGTGGCGGGCGAAGCGCTCGACGATCACGTCCTTGGGGTCCTGGCCGATCAAGGTCATCCTCCCACCTCCCAGGCCTAGGGGCACTTTCTGCTACCCATAATACAGCGAGTAGGCCTGAGGGTCAGGCCCTGCTTGCGTAACGAACGACGAAACCGTCATCGTGAGGGCAGCAAAGAGATCCCCTTAAAGAAAAACCGGGATTCCCTGTAAGGGAATTGCCGCGTTGTTGGGGACTCCTCCTCGCAACGGCAAACCCTAAGTACTCCGGTCCGTAAATACGGTAACGTATCGAGAGCGTCGCTGCGCCA
>CAZQFX010000105.1:0-9841 GCA_964592775.1 uncultured Actinomycetota bacterium | reverse complement strand
CACCCCGGGTGGGAATTACTGCTTGAGGTGGTGTGTCCCGTTGACGAGGGTGACCATGGCCGTCTCCGGGATGCCCCCGTCGAAGTACTTGACGGCGGAGATGGACGCCAGGTCGATCTGGACGCGGAACATGTCGTCCAGGTCCATCTTCAGTGCCTCGCAGAGGATACCGCGTATAGGGCCGCCGTGGGTCACCACCAGCACGCGGTCGTCGCCGGGATGCCGCGAGGTTATCTCGCGGATCGCGACCATCACCCTGTCCCTTACCGCCCCGAAGTCCTCGCCCCCGGGGATGGCCACCGAGGAGGGGTTGGCCATCCAGTGTCCCACTATCTCACCTTCTTCGGAGAACAGCTCGCCGATATCGCGGCCGTCCCACTCACCCATGTCCACTTCCATGAGACCCTGCACGATCTCTATCTCCAGGCCCTGCGCTTCCGCCACCGGCCCGGCGGTCTCGACGCAGCGCCTCAGGGGGCTGGAATACACGGCCGCGAGCTCCAGGCCAGCGAAGAAACGCTTCGCGCCGCCGGCCTGGCCGCGCCCGTTTTCGTTCAGCCCGACGTCAATACGGCCCAGCAGGCGGTGCTGGGCGTGATACTCCGTCTCTCCGTGGCGCAAAAGAAATATGATTCCCATGACCCCAACATTCTATTGGCATGCATGGATATATGGCAATGGCCCCGTTCCGTGCAGGTGATCGTTCCACTCATGCCAGGCACCCGTTTGAACCAATCGGCAGTTGAAGCATGCCCCGGTGCCCGGGTGTTAACCCTCCCGCTCGAACTGGGCGAGCGAAGGCTCCGTCCCGTAGAGCAGCCACGACTTGAGGTCACGCATGGACTTCACGCCCAGGTATCGCAGGGAGGCGACGAGGAGCGCCGCCCCCGCGAGCTCGGTGACCCAGAAGGCGGGATCGGCCAGGTACTCGCGGATCTGTTCCAGGAGGGTCTGCAAGGAAGGGTGCCTCTCGAAGGGGCCCATGGCGGGCCAGTAAGCGGTGGCGGGCTCGGTCCAGATGCGGTCCAGCACGAGATGGCCGGCCAGGCCGAGGGCGAGGAGGAGGACGCGGCTGTCGCCCCGCCTCCTCCATTGGAAGATCCCGGCCACGGTCATGAGCAGGGCCAGGATGAAGGTGTGTGAGAATAAGCGGCCGTTCTCGAAGTAGGGCTTGAAGAGCACCTGCCCGACCGCCTTGTCGACGATGTCCGGGAGTATAGCCCCGGCCAGCAGCCACCTGAGATCCGGTGCCCTGGAAGCGAAACCACGGTTCTCGCCCCACCATCCCGCGATCATGGCCCCGGGAGCGGCGGTGAAACCGAGATGCGCGACGAGGAACACGGCTATGCCTCCCCCTCCGCCGCGCCGTCGGCGAAGAGCACCGACTGCCCTTCCGGGGGCGGCTGTTCCCTGCGCGGCGGCCTCTCCTGCCGCGGGGGGCCCTCGTTCAGGGCCCGGTTGGCGAGTTCGTCGGCCTCCGCGTTCTCCTCGCGCGACACGTGGACGATATCCCAGTCCTTATAGCGGCGCAGCATGGATATCACCTGCGTGTAGGGGCTGAGCAGGGTCTTCTCCTTGACGCGGTATTCCCCCTTCACCTGCCGGGCCATGAGCTCGCTGTCGGTGTATATGCGCAGCCGGTCCACCTCGAAGACGGAGACCACCCGCAGGGCATGCACGAGGGCGGTGTATTCGGCGTAGTTGTTGGTGGTGTCCCCGATGGTTTCACCGAAGGCGGCGACCCGCTTGCCCTGCCGGGTGAGGGCCAGTACGCCGATGGCCGCGGGTCCGGGGTTGCCGCGGGCCGCGCCGTCGACGTATACGTGCATTTCCTCGAAGCGCCTCGCGCCCTGGAAGGCCGCTTCCACTACGCTTTTCTTCCTCTTCCTCGTATGCAAACTCCACCGCCTCGCAAAAGCCCGCGTCCTCCCCGCCGGCCCGCTACTTCACCAGGATGCGCCCGCAGTTGGTGCACCTGAAGACGCCTTCGGACTTGAGGAAGCGGTCGAACTCGATGCTCGGGAGTTCCACCCGGCACCCCTGGCATACCCCCTCTATGACCCTGGCCACCGCCAGGTTATGCTTGCCCGCCAGCAGCTCGTCATAGATCTCCAGCAGTTCCCCGTCGATGCGGGAGCGCAGTTCGTCCCTCCTCCCCTCCAGGTGCGAGAGCTCCGCCGCGGCTTCCGCCATCTCCTCGTCCAGCGCCCCTCTCTTCCCGTCCAGCTCCGCCTGCAACCGCTCCAGCTCCGCCCGCATCCCGCCGGCCCTCGCGGTCATGCCGTCCTGGCTCTCCATCTCCTCCAGCAGTTCCGTCTCCAGCGCGTCTTTCTTCTTCTTGAGCGAGCGCACCTCCGCCTGGAGCCCGCGCAGCTCCTTGGGATTGGATACCGTCCCCCCGTAGAGCTTCCCCTCCTCGCGGCCCAGCTTCTCGTCCAGGCGCCGCACTTCGCCCTCCAGCCCGCGCTGCTTCCCGCGCGACTCCTCCATGGAGGCCTCGACCGCCTCCAGCTCCGCGCGCACGGCATCCAGCGCTTCCTCGAGTTCCCGCACTTCCGACTTGAGGGGATGGTTCCCCTCGCGGTCCCGCAGCTCGGATATGCGCGAATCTAGTCCCTGGATCTCGTACAAGATCTCAAGTTCGCTCACCCGCCACCTCCGTCCATCGAGCGATGAATATGCGTATTATGCGTAGCCTGGTCGGACGTCTCCATCTCCGGGTTCTTCTCCTCCGCGGGTCGCTCCGGTGGCGCGCGGGCATCCTCCGCGCCCTGGGCCGCTTCCATACTCTACGTAAACATACACCATTATAGGTTCTTTCTCCGATAAATGTGGACGGCATGAAAAGAAACTCGCAATGACGGGATCGGGAAGGACCCATGACAGGATGACCCCTGGTCTGAGGGCGCCGGTTCGCTTGTTCCCGGTCGGTTGTACATGTCGCGCGGCCGCGATACCACGGAGTACGAAAACCTTCAGCGACTGGCGGCACAGCACATAGTATTGGAGCGTGTATTTTCAGGGCAGCCTGTTGGATCTTCGACTCCGCCTGCTATCAACGGGCGGCCAGAAAAGAACTGCATGATGACGGTATCTGGTCAGACCTTGGATCTCTGACTCTGCCTGTTGTTTTTCGCCGTGAACTGCCGTTTTCTTCGCAGTTGACGATTCAAGGTGTGACCTCAAAGGTGTTGACGATTCAGCCCGCATCTCCAGGGCCGCGGCCTTACCCGTTGTCGATCTTTTCCAGTATGCCCAGGAGGGTGTCGATCTGCCTCGCTCTCTCCTCCAGCCGCAACTCGAGCGACGTGGCCAGCACGTTCCTGATCGTGCCGACCAGCGCCATGGGATCGAAGGGCTTTGTGATCCAGGCGTCCGCCTGCTCCCTCCATCCCTTGAGCATGTTCCTGCTGTCTGACAGGCCCGTGAGGACGATCACCGGCAGGTCTTTCGTCGCGGGACTCTTGCGTAGCATGGCCAGGACCTCGAAGCCATCCAGTTCGGGCATCATGATGTCCAGGAGGATCAGGTCGGGCAGCCCCTCCTCCATGATGGCGAAGGCTTCGTTGGCCGACAAGGCCTTCCACGGCGTCATGCCCTCCAGCTCGAGGATGGTGCCCAGGAGGTTCACCATGGTCGCGTCGTCATCGACTATCAGTATCCGTTCCGGCATCTAGCTGCTCCCCAGTCCACAGTCGAGAGATCCGGCCGCCGCTCGCTTTCCAGATGCCGCCGCCCCGCTCGCATCGACGGCTCTCCGCGCCGCCGCAGGGCCTTTTGGCTCTTCTGGCTATACTTCGGCTGATTCGCCCGTTTACATTATCGGTTCCTTCTCCGATTGGCCGGAGGGGGCTTTGCCGGTCCATAATTGAGATTCTTCTGCGAGAAGTGTGGGTGGCTGTGGAGCCTTTAGGGTCTCGCCATTGCGCATTTCTTTTCTTTCCACCCACACTTCTCGCAGAAGAACAAATTTTAACAATTTGCCGTCTCCATGGGCAACGACTACGGTGATGAGGAGTCCTCTCGGCCTTTTCTTCCGCTGAACGCCCGTTGAAACGCCGTGGCATCCCCGGGGCGGGGGCGCATCGCTCCCGAGGGTGCTATACTCATTTCCTGGTCGACCGATAAAAGAAGCAAGCAAACGTTCCGTTCGATGTGGTGATATCGCATGGCGAAGACGAGATACATAGTGAGCGACCTGCACCTGGGGGCGGGAGACTACCTGGACGACTTCGACCAGGACGGGAGCTTCATCGCCTTCCTGGACACGGTGGCCGGGCGCCGGGGCACGGAGCTTATCATCAACGGCGATTTCATCGACTTCGTCGCCGTCAACCTGGAGAAGGCCTCCACGCGCCCCTTCTCCCGCCTGGGCGCGACCGAGGGCGAATCCCTGGCCAAGCTGGAGAGGGTGCTGGAGGCGCACGGCGACTTCTTCACCGCTCTGCGCGCGTTTATGGAGAAGGGGCACCGCGTGGTGCTCGTCCCCGGCAACCACGACGTGGACCTCTTCTGGCCACGCGTGCGCGACCGCCTGCTCGAGGTGCTGGGGATGCCGGACTCCGACCACTTCCATTTCGAGCCCAGCGGCATCTACCGCGCCGGCTCACTCTACGTGGAGCACGGCAACCAGTATTACGCCGACAGCGTGTTCGAGGATTTCACCCACCCCTTCCTGCGCGACCCCAAGACGGGCGAGCTGCGCCTGGAGCGTAGCTGGGGCAACTGCTTCCTGGAATATTATTCCAACGGCATGATGAGCGAGCGTAATCCCTTCATCAACAACGTGCGCCCCATCCCCAACATGGTCTTCCTGGGCATACAGGACGAGAGCTGGTGGTTCAAGATGGCCTACGGCTACAAGCTCATGCGTTTCATGTCCAGGGTGGGGTTCCCCCCCTTCAAGGAGAGCCGCGAGCTGCTGCGGCGCAAGCGCGAGGGCCGCCTGGATTCGTGGGGATACACGCGCCGGCGCTTCGTGGACCTCGTATCCGGGCGCGGGCGGGTGGAGGTGCCGGGGGTGGAGGACGCGGAACGGCTCTGCACCGCTTTCCCCACCGAGGACGAATGCGAGGAGGGCGGCGGCGGGGAACTGCTCCTGGATTCCCTGGCCACGCGCGAGGACGCGCTCTCGGTGGCGGCGCGGGAGATCCTCCTGGGCGAGGAGGAGACGGACGTGGTGGTTTTCGGCCACGACCACCGCTACTATTCCAACGAACTGCAGCCGGTGCTGGGCGGGAGGAAGGGGAAGTACTACGTGAACACCGGCACCTGGATACCCATGCTCTTCCTCACCCGCACCAAGCGCCAGTTGCGCTGGCGGGACCTGGAGGACGAGAGCCTCTACCAGCAGCTCCTGACCTACGTGGTAATAAGGAAAGGCCTGCACGGCATGACGGCCTCCCTGCGCCGCGCCGAGCGCACGGAGCGTTGGGCCGAGCCCATGCCGTCCCAGCCCGCATGAGGGGCCGCCGAGCTTACAGCGTATCCATCAGGCTTCAGGACGAACCGTCGAAGTAATTGATCGAGGACCTTATCTCGCCGTCCACGGCGAGCTGCCTTGCTGCCCAGACATGGCCGGGATCCGAGGCGGTGACCGAGATGAGCATGGGGTTGAGGGCTCCCGTGATCCCCTCTTCCCCCTCCGTTCCCTCCCCTCCCGACCCGCAGGAACCGAGGACGCATTGTCATCGCCAGCAGCAAGGCTGCGGCGATCAGCGATCGAGTTCTCCCTTTTATCACCTCTTCATACCTCCCTGGAAACACGCCGCTCACATATTTACCGGAGCGGCGCTGCATAAGTTTACAGCCCTTATCCAGGGATGGAAGCTACGTCAGGACTTGGAGCAGACGAGCTGGACGAACTTGGCGATGCCCTTGAGGCGGGGCTCCCGACCCGTCCTCTCCTCGAGTTCCAGCATGCGCTCGAAACACTCCCCCTCCGCGAAGAGGGCGCAGTCGACGAACTCGGCGAAGACCAGCAGCCCGTACTGGCCTTCGATGTTGTAGCCGAGCGGCTCGAGCAGGGCGGTTATCTCGGCGTCCGAGTAGAGGCGGCCACGTCCGCTGTGCAGCCGCGTATCGAACTCGTCCACATCGAAGGCCTCCATGGCTTCCTTTACGTTTCCGTCCACGATCAACTTGCGCGCCACCAGGCCGTAGCGGTTGAGGAAGACGAGGGAGAGCGTTCCCCGCGGCCTGAGCACGCGGGTTATGACGTTGAACGCCCGCAGCGGGTCGCCGACGTATTCGATGGTCTCGTGGCAGACGATGAGGTCGAAATCCTCGTTGATGCACCCCTCGAGGTTCTCGATGCGCTCGTTCAGGAACCTCATGAGGCCGGTACGGTCGGGCATCTGCTGTCGTGCCCGCTCCTCCGCCGTCTTCAGGAGGCAGGTCTGCGGCTCGAGCATGGTCACCTTGTGCCCCTCCGACGCGAAGCGGAGCGTGACCTCGCCCAGGCCGCTTCCCACGTCCAGTATGTTCAGTTCTCCTCTCCGCCTGATCTCACCCTCGAGGTGCGAATACAGGAAACGAAAGGCCAGTTCGGCTTCGAGGCGGCTGGTGGGTGTCTCCGCCATCTCCACGAGGAGTTCGGCTTTTTCTTCCGGGGTTTTACCCATGGTACGGTCTCCGTTTTCCCTTTCCTCGCCCGCGTAACCATCATAGGGCCGCGGCTTTGAAGCGGTCAACTCGAGGGACCGGTCCAGTCTCGCGTATCCTGATCCTTCCATGCCGGCCTGTTTCCGCAAGGTGGAGAGGGCGCTATCCGGGACGATTTCCATGACCGTATAATGAGTTCGGCGAAGAGGTTTTTCCCATGCTGAGATCCGGGCTTACCCCCCGGACTGCATACGGGAAAGGGGGAAATCATGGAATATCAGCCGACGACCCCCACGCCCTCATGGCGAGAATTAAGGAGGGCATGATGAAAGGCATGGTCGTCTATAAAAGCTGGTGGGGCAGTTGCATGAAGATAGCCGAGGTGATCGGCGAGGGGTTGAGTGAGTCGGGACACGAGGTGCGGGTGGTCGCGATTGAGGACGCCGGGCCGCCCGATCCTTCCCTGGACTTCATCGTCATCGGCGCCGCTACGCGGTGGCCCGGCGCCTGGCCGAAGGTCAAGCGCTACGCGAAGAAGGTCATCAAGGCGGGCTTCGCCGGCAAGCCCTTTGCGACCTTCAGCACCGGAGGCTCGGTAAACGAAGGGGCACCTCTCACGCAGGCTTCCGAGGTACTCAATCTCAGCACGATTAAACAGTGGCTTGCTGGTCAGACTCCAATTGAGAAGACCTTCGGCGAGCTTGGGGTACTTTCTCTTGCCAAGCTACCCAAGCGAAAGCACGCGCATGCCTTGGTGTGAATCCCGTCCGAGAGCCCGGTGCGGGAAAACTGCACGCCGGGTTCGATGAGCGCTTGCGGGAAACCGGGACGGCTACCGGGATTGAGGCTCCTGCCGAAAGGCGAGGGGATTACATCCACCCGGGGCCTTATGCCACGGCGCCTGCATCCGACTCTACTTCGGAAGTGTTCAGTCAAGTCGAGAATCGGTGTTCAGACACGTGAGAATGCACACTTATCGTCTATGATGAAGCGGTGTGAAGGCTGCCTGGAGGCGCGTCGTGCAGTTGGGTTGCGAAAGCCTTGCCTTCGGGGAAGGGACTGCTCGTAGTATGCAAGTATCGTAGAATAGGGAAGCTTCTTTTATCAAAGAAAGGCGGAGGTCTTTATACCTTATGGAAAGACCTGCAAAGAAACATCTATTTATCATAGCGGGTTCTATCTCGCTCGTTTTAGGGATTATTGGAATCGTGATCCCCGTGCTTCCGACCACGCCGTTTCTTCTACTGGCTTCCTTTTGCTATTTTCGCAGCTCGAAACGTTTATACCATTGGATGCTCAATAACAGGGTTTTCGGCCACTATATATACAACTACCTTACTTACCGTGCCGTCAAGAGAAGCGTAAAGGTCGTGACACTGGTAATCCTGTGGCTTGCCCTTGCCGTTTCAATAGTGCTGGTTTCAAATATCTACCTGAGGATATTCCTCGTCGCCGTCGGTGCAGGGGTCAGCACCCACGTGTTGTGCCTGAAGACATTCCGCAAGGATAATTCCCGTGACACGGCGGACCCCATGGCTTCGGACACGGAACAGAAGGAATCCTATCCGTGGTAGCCGCGTATTTCCGTGATGATATAATGGGGGACCTGTCTCGGCCAGGGCGGCCATGCCATAATCCAGCGGCATCTGTACGGGGATGGCCATCTTTACTCCTCCTGCATCGGAATTCTGCGAAAGTAGGACCTTGGTTCAGCAACATTCACCAAACATGTCGGCACCGGGGGAGGATTCTATTTGCATTGCTTGGACGTTTATTCTGTATTCGTGCGGTTCTCAGGTGGGTATCTCCAAATCGTGCCTGGTTGTATCATGTTACAAAGAACGCCGCGTTAGCCCAAGCAGAAGCGGCATTCGTAGGAAAAAGGGGAGGGCCTGCCACCATGATACCTCCTGCTCATACAGAGTTTAGGGTTTCTGGCCGAAGCTCTTATAGTAGTTGTGCGAGGAAAAGCAGAGCATATGCGGATACCTCGGTTATCGGGGATATTGTGACCAGGAGTTTACGAGGCATAAGCAACAGAACCCAAATGGCTGTTTACCACAAGACACCATGCGAAAGCGGAGGGGAAAGGGGATATAAAGATGATCTCGGAAGTGAAACGGCGACGAGCGGAGCTGGAGGCCCTCTGCCGCCGCCTCGGTGTACGCAGGCTCGAGATCTTCGGCTCCGCTGCGACTGGCGGCCACCAGTCTCACTCGGAAGACCTCGACTTTCTGGTGGAGTTCGTATCACCGACCTCGCCGGGATACGCCGACCGCTATTTCGAGCTGCTGGAATCACTGCAGACCCTGTTTAACCAGCCGGTGGACCTGGTGGTTTCCTCAGCAATAACAAACCCTTATTTCCGCGAGTCGGTGGAGAAGACCAGGACGGTTCTCTATGCGCATTGAGGAAAAGAAATATCTCTATGACATAAGCCGGGCAGCCGATCTCATTGCCGACTTCACGGAGGGCAGGATGCTTACGGATTATGAGTCAGACGCCATGTTGCGGTCTGCCGTGGAGCGTCAGTTCGAGATCATCGGCGAGGCAATGGCCCAGCTGGCACGCTTGAATCAGGCACTTGCGGAACGGATTCCCGACCACCGCCGCGTCATCGCCTTCCGCAACCTTTAAATTCATGGCTACGCGGAGGTCGATCACCGCATCGTTTGGGACATGGTGGTGTCTAAACTCCCTATATTGCGCACCGAGGTTAATGCCCTGCTGGATGAGATGTGAATATGGCCGTGGCTTTCCATGCCATTCCTTGGAATCGTTTCACCCCATATGCAACTGCCTTTCCCGCGCCAGATATTTTCATTTCCATGCATCTAAGCCTTGTCTGGTGTGCCCAGTGCCTCAGCATCGGCCTGTCAAGGAGGGGATGCTTGCGCCTGAGGTCTGCCTTCGGGTGAAGATCAGGCAGTGCAAGCCATGGAGCTGAATATTTCCATCTGCAGAAACAATAGAACGGCTACCAACCCATAGCTGGGAATAAAATAGCCGGGCGGGTGCCCGGCTTCTATCGTTGGTGGGCATTATGGCCCTTGGAAGACCTGCCCCCACTTATTGTGCTTAATCGGGCAGGTCGAGCTTTGCCGGAAATAAGTATGCAGTGGGTCTTGATGTTATTACAAAGACAGGGGTTGCCCCAGATTTTCTTAAGTATATATAATGTATGAGCAACGGCCAGAACCCGGTTTTCTCCCCCAATTCTACATAATCCGCTACGAAG